>JALUKO010000330.1 GCA_027056525.1 Helicobacteraceae bacterium
TTTGAGTATGAGCGTATCGATACAGAAGCGGCAGCTTCTGATCTGAGCGGTGTACGAGTTTTGACGGTGCACAAATCGAAAGGACTGGAGTATAAGCATGTTATCGTTATGGATAGACTCAAAAACCCTCCATCACCGAGAAATACCATCATCTATGAATATGAGGGGATAACCCTTCAAAATATCTACCTGCGAACACAAAAAAGAGCCGGACTCGACAGTGCATATGCACGGGCTTTGCAAAAAGAGAGTGAACTTGTACAAGAAGACGCTCTCAATGCTTTGTATGTCGCTTTTACCAGAGCTAAAGAGAATCTTTTTATTATCAAAAAAACACAAAAGTCGATGTTTGATCTGCTTGATCTTGAAGTGGGAAAACAGGGAGTGTTTTCATGCACTAAAAAAAGTATTGCACACGATAAAGCCTATCTCCCTGTAGAGTATAAAGCATTGTATTATGGAACGCAAAGTGATATTTTGGCACAACAGGAGAGCCATGAAGAGGATCTTAAAGCGATACACTTTGGCTTGGCAATGCACTATATGTTAGAGATGCTGGGTGCATTTCAAATAGATAATATTGCAGATGCGAAACATATGATGCTCAACAAATACGGACATCTTTTGGATGAGGAAGAGGTGCAAGATATACAAGCAAGAGTTACATCGCTTCTTAAAGATGCAAAATTTCAAAAACTGATTGAAGGGGAGTGTTTTAGAGAAAAACCACTCAAGTATAAAAATAACCTGCGATATATCGATCTTTTGGTGCAGCATAGAGATGGCTGGCGTGTTATCGATTATAAGAGTTCTACAACATATGCCAAAGAACACAAACAACAGGTTCGTTACTATTTAAAGGCGATTCAGGCAATAACTTCTCAGAAGGTACAAGGGTATATCTGCTACCTGCTTGAGGATAAGATAGAGCTTGTGGAAGTTGATGCGTTCCAGTGACTGTTCCAGTTCAGCATAAACCTTAAACAAACCATAAATTAAGCTATTTGTAAGTATAAGTAGATATACTTTCGCCACTTAAACAAATATCTGATGTTTGTTAATCTAAATTACTTGAAAGGTTCACGAATGAAATTTACTCAAATTGCAACTCCTGAACAAATCGATCAAAAATGGGTTTTGATTGATGCTGAAGGTAAAACATTTGGTCGTATGATCACAGAAGTAGCTACAATACTTCGTGGTAAGAACAAACCATGTTTTACTCCAAATCAAGACTGTGGTGATTATGTTGTAATCATCAATGCTTCTAAAGCAAAGTTCAACGGTCTTGGTAAAATCGCCAATAAAGAATACTTTTCTCACTCAGGATACTTCGGTTCTACTAAGAGTGTTAAAATGACTGAACTTTTAGAGAAAAATCCAGAGAAGCTCTATAAGTTAGCAACTCGTGGTATGCTTCCTAAAACTAAGCTTGGTGCTAAAATGCTTAAAAAATTAAAAGTTTATGCAGGTGAAAATCATCCTCACACTGCACAACTTGCTAAGTAAGGATAATCATGGCAACAAAAATATACGCAACAGGACGTCGTAAAGCGTCTATAGCAAAAGTATGGTTAACTCCAGGAACTGGGAAGATTACTATTAACGGTCTTTCTTTAGATGCATGGTTGGGTGGACTAGAAGCTAAGAAGCTTCGTGTAAAACAACCTTTAGCAATCACAAAACAAGACTCTTCTGTTGACATCGTTGCTACTACTTTAGGTGGTGGTTTTGGTGGTCAAGCAGATGCACTTCGTCACGGTATCTCTCGTGCATTAGTTGCATACAACCCTGAGCTTAAAGCAGTTCTGAAACCTGAGGGTATGATGACTCGTGATTCACGTGTTGTTGAACGTAAAAAACCAGGTAAGAGAAAAGCTCGTCGTTCTCGCCAATTTAGCAAACGTTAATCGTCTTGCTACTCTTTTTACCGATGCTTTTGCATTGGTAAAAATTCTTTTTTTAAAAACAAATCTTTTCTTAACTTCGCTATAATTCATCTAAAAAGAGTACTATTGCGTTTTATTATTTTATTTCTACTTAGTTTCAACCTTTTTGCATCAACCCTGCACTTGGCAACTTCTGCAAATCCTTCAAGACTCAACCCTTTGCTTGCAACTGACTCAAGCTCCTCGGAGATCGCAGGTTTTATATTTAACGGTCTTGTCAAATATGATAAAGAGTCACTCTCTATCATCGGTGATCTTGCAGAAGATTTTTATTTTGAAAATAATACGACCTTAGTGTTTGAACTCAAAAAAAATGTGCTATGGCATGATGGTGAAAAATTCACGGCAGATGATGTACTTTTTACCTATGAAACACTTATATCCCCCTCTGTAGTTTCACCATACAGTGCAAATTTCAGGTTTGTAGAACGTGTCGAGATTGTAGATACGTATACTTTGCGTGTACACTATAAAAAACCCTATTTTAAGGCCTTGGAAACTTGGATGATGGGGATACTTCCAAAACATATACTTAAAGATGAAAAAAACCTGATGAATGCAGCTTTTAACACAAAACCTATAGGAACGGGTCCCTATAAGCTTCATCAGTTAGAACACTCCAAAGATATCGTTTTAGTTGCTTTTGATAACTATTTTGAGGGTAGAGCGAAGATAGATGAGATCTCTTTTCATGTGATTGCTGATCCTGTTACAAGATTTTTAATGTTAAAGTCGGGACAACTCGATATAGGATCTGTGGAGCCAATGGCATATGAAAGGCAACTCCAAGATGATTTTTTTGAAAAATTTACTATTTACGAAAAAATATCTCTTTCCTATACCTACTTGGGTTTTAACCTGCGTCTTGATAAGTTTAAGGACCCAAAAGTAAGAGAGGCACTCTCCTTGGCGATCAACAGAAAAGAGTTGGCAGAGGTACTTTTTTTCAATCATGCAAAAGTGTGCACAGGTCCGTTTCTTCCTGGAACGAAAGCTTTCAACGCCACTGTCAAAGCACCCTCACAAAACATACAAAAAGCAAAAAAGCTTCTTAAAATGGTGGGCTATGATGAGAAAAACCCTTTTGTTTTTGAGATCGTTACATCAAATTCGAGCTCTATCAGACCATACGCTGCAGAGATATTGCAATACCAGCTCAAAAAAGCTGGTGTTGTGGTCAAACTGCGGGTGATGGAGTGGCAGGCTTTTTTAAATATGGTGGTATTTCCACACAAGTTTGATGCTGTACTTCTTGGATGGGGACTCTCCCCTACACCTGATCCTTATATGTTTTGGCACAGTGATAATGACAAGAAAGGTGGTTTTAATCTCGTGGGTTATCACAACCCAAAAATTGATGCAATGATAGAGCATTCTCAGAGCATTATAAACAGAAATGAACTTGCAAAGATATGGCAGAAAATGTTTAAGATTATTGTTGATGACAATCCTTATCTTTTTCTTTATATACCAAACTCTATTACGGCGGTCAATAAAAAAATCAAACATATTGAACCGGCGCTTGGCGGTATATGGCATAACTATATAGAGTGGGAAAAAACAATTATTACAGAGGAAGATGAATGATCATTTTATTTGACCTAGACGGAACACTTATAGACTCTACAGACGCGATCTTGGAGAGTTTTCATAACTCTTTTGATATACATGGATCTGTGCATCCAAGTGATGAAGATATTAAAAAATATATAGGCTATCCTCTCGATGTGATGTATGCTAACTTGGGAGTAGAGAGTGGTCTTATATGGGATTATGTGGCAACATACAAAGAGCATTACCGTAAGATATCAACACAAAAAACTACATTACTTGCAAATGCACACGAAGCAGTGCTTCAAGCTAAGGAGTTTGCAACACTTGGTATTGTCACAACCAAGACAGCTCGATACTCCAAAGTTTTAATGGAGCATTTTGAACTTATGGATCATTTTGAAGTTCTCATAGGCAGAGAAGATGTTCAAAATCCCAAACCTCATGCAGAACCTATCCTCAAAGCACTGCAAAAACTTGATACCCAAAAGAAAGAAATATGGATGATAGGTGATACTAAACTTGATCTTATCAGTGCAAAAAATGCGGCTGTTAACTCTATTGCAGTACTAAGTGGATATGATACGCAAGAGACCTTGAAAAGGCACTGTGATATAGTTTTGATAGATGCATTGGAAGCAGTAAAACATCTCAAAAATAGGAAAATATCACACAACTAAAGTGAGTAAAGTTAGAGTATTGTTTGTTCAAGCTGTATTTAAGACCAACTTGCCTAAAATACATAAAATTAGACATTGAGTTAAACTCTATTAAACGTTACGTTTAAAAATTGAAGGAGAATTTATGCTAGAAATTAGATGGCATAGCCGTGCTGGACAAGGTGCTGTAACAGGTGCTAAAGGTTTAGCAGATGTTATTTCTACAACTGGTAAACATGTGCAAGCATTTGCATTTTATGGGTCTGCAAAGCGTGGAGCTGCTATGACTGCATATAATCGCGTTGATGATAAAGTTATAATGAATCATGAAAAATATATGGAACCTGATTATGTATTTGTGATCGATCCTGCATTGGTGTTTACGTCAGATGTAACGATTAATGCTAAAGAAAGTACAAAGTATATTATTACAACTCATTTAAGTACAGAAGAGTTGCAAAAAGCACAACCAAAACTGGAAGGCAAAGAGGTGTATACGGTAGATTGTATTAAAATTGCTCAAGAGACTATTGGTCGTGCTATTCCAAATACACCTATGCTTGGTGCATTTATGAGAGTATCTGAAATGTATGATATTGAATTTTTCAAAGAAAATATGAAAAGAATTCTTGCAAAATTACCGCAAAAGATCGTTGATGCGAACATGATCGCAATCCAACGTGCTTACGATGAAGTGAAATAAGGAGCTGATGATGGCAAATACAGGATGGGATGAATTTGAAATCGGAGCTATGCTTCGCTCATTTGATGGAAAGATAGATGATATTGCTGGGACACTGCAAGAGGATCGTGCTTATTCACCGAACAACTCTTTTGTTGCAAGTGTAGCTGACTGGAGAATTGAGAAACCGGTATTTAACAAAGATTTTTGTATTGATTGTCAGTTTTGCTGGATTTATTGTCCGGACATCTCTATTATCTCAAGAGATAAAAAAATGATTGGTATAGATATGGATCACTGTAAAGGTTGTGGTATCTGTGTTGAGGTTTGTCCAACAAATCCTAAATCACTTTTAATGTTCCCAGAACAAGCAGATGAAGAAACAGAGCTGGCAAGTTGGCCTGCAAAAGATGAGGAGAATTAGTAATGGCATTTGATAAAATGGAATTAAGAGATATTGAGGTATGGGACGGTAACTTTGCTGCTGCTCAAGCTTTAAGACAAGCTCAGGTAGATGTTGTTGCTGCTTATCCGATTACTCCTTCAACTCCGATTGTTGAGGGGTATGCAAAATTCAAGTCTGACAATTATGTTGAGGGTGAATTTGTAATGGTTGAGTCTGAACATGCCGCAATGAGTGGATGTATCGGTGCTGCTGCGGCCGGTGGTCGTGTTGCAACTGCTACATCTTCTCAAGGTTTTGCTTTAATGGTTGAGACTTTATACCAAGCTGCCGGTATGCGTTTACCGATAGTTTTAAATGTAGTAAACCGTGCTTTAGCAGCTCCTCTAAATGTTAATGGTGACCATTCAGATATGTATCTTGGGCGTGATAGTGGTTGGATTCAGTTTGACGCGTATTGTCCACAAGAAGCATATGATTTAAACTTTATAGCATTTAAAGTTTCAGAAGACCATGATGTAAGAATCCCTGCTGTTGTCAATCAAGATGGTTTTATGACATCACATACGGCACAAGGTGTTCATACATTAACTGATGACGATGCGTATGGTTTTGTTGGTACATATAAACCGATGAATGATATGTTAGATTTTGAACATCCGGTAACTCACGGTGTACAAACTGAAGAAGACTGGCACTTTGAACATAAAGCTCGTCAGCATAACGATATGATGACTATTGTTCCGGGTAAGATCGAGGAAGCGTTTGCAGCATTTGAAAAACTTACAGGTCGTAAATACAATAAAGTTGAATGTTACGATATGGATGATGCAGATGTGGCTGTTGTTTGTATGGGAACATCGGTTGAGACTGCCCGTGAAGTTGCCAAAGAGATGAGAGAAGAAGGTATTAAAGCAGGTGTAGTAGGTATTCGTGTGCTTCGCCCATTTCCATTTTTTGAGATTGCTAAAGCACTCAAAGATGTCAAAGCTGTAGCTGCACTTGATCGTTCAGCTCCAGGTGGTGCAGCGGGTATGCTGTTTAATGAAATTGCCGGCTCTTTATTTAATACAGATTCAAAAATGTTACTTTCAGGATATATTTACGGCCTGGGCGGTCGTGATTTAACAAAAGCGCATCTAGTTGACCTTTACAAAGAGCTTCAAGCAAATGCTGATGCTGGTAAAGTACTTACTAAACAACAACAGTTTATCGGTGTTCGTGGACCGAAACTAGCATATTTATAGGAAATTAGTATGAGTGAAATGAAAAAAATTAAAAACCTAAAAGAGTTTTCAACATCGGCTGATCGTTTTGAGGGTGCTAACCTTTTATGCCCGGGTTGTGCTCACTCTATTATCGTTCGTGAAGTATTAAATGCTACCAATGATGATTTAGTTCTTGCAGCTTCTACAGGATGTCTTGAAGTATGTACCGCTGTTTATCCATATACATCTTGGGATGCTTCTTGGATCCATATCGGTTTTGAAAACAGTTCCACTGCAGTTGCAGGGGCTGAAGCAATGTACAATGCACTAAAAACAAAAGGCCGCCTTAAGCAGCCGGATCGTAACCCTAAGTTTGTAGCTTTTGGTGGTGATGGTGCATCTTATGATATCGGTTTTCAGTGGATATCTGGCTGTATGGAAAGAAATCACAATATGATGTATATTGTACTTGATAATGAAGTTTACGCAAATACCGGTGGACAAAGATCATCTTCAACACCGATCGGTTCAAGTGCTACAACTTCACCGGCTGGTTCTATCTCTTATGGCGAGAAGATGAATAAAAAAGATATGATGGGTATTATGGCTGCTCACAACATCCCATATACAGCGCAAGTTGCTCCAAATAAGTGGAAAGATATGGTGAAAAAAATCCAAAAAGGTTTTGCAACTGAGGGTGCGGTATTTATCAATGCGGTTTCTCCTTGTACTACTGAGTGGAAGTTTGACCCTAAAGATACTATGCACTTGACTGATCTTTCAACTGACTCGCTAGTTTTCCCACTATATGAAGTTATTAATGGTAAAGAGTGGAATATTACTTATAGACCAAAAAATGTTGTGCCTGTTGAGGAATACTTGGCAGCGCAAGGTCGTTTCAAACATCTCTTTAAAGATCAGTATAAACATATGATCAAAGAGTGGCAAGAGAGAGTAGATGCGAACTGGGAGTACTTAAATAGACGTGAGGAAGCTCGCGTATAGGACGAAAATTTCAGTGCTTAGGTACTGTTTGCGTCCAAATCAGATATGGCTGGCTCTATGCCTAGCCTAAGTCTGGATTCAGTATAATACATACAAAATCTAAAACTTTTTAGATTCTTTACATTTTTAGCTTCAATAAACTTAAATCAAAATCCGCTACAATAACTCAATTAAATGAAGGAAATTATTATGCCGTTATTAGACTCTTTTACAGTTGACCATACTATCATGCCCGCTCCTGCTGTTCGTCGTGCCAAAGGGATGAAAACGCCATGCGGTGATGATATCACAGTATTTGATCTTCGTTTTGTCAAGCCAAATCAGGAGATACTTTCTGAAAAAGGTATCCATACTTTGGAACATCTTTTTGCAGGATTTATGAGAGATCATTTAAATTCTGCGGATGTTGAGATTATCGATATCTCTCCGATGGGATGCCGCACCGGTTTTTACATGAGTTTACTTGGTACTCCTAGTGAGGAGATGGTTGCCGATGCATGGGAAGCTTCTATGAAAGATGTTTTACAGGTTCAATCGCAAAACGATATCCCGGAGCTTAATATCTATCAATGTGGAACATATAAGATGCATTCACTCAAAGAAGCGCAAGAGATCGCTTCTAAAGTTTTACAGCGTGATATTGATATTATGGATAATGAAGCCTTAAAACTCGACCTCTCTAAAGTACAAGGATAAACTATGTATATACTCTTACCGATGGATTCTGACAACGCCGAAGAAGCAAAACTCACAAAACTTGAAGATGTGAAAATATGGGCTCAATTGCTTATAGAAGAGGGTAAAGTAGTAGAGACCCACTTCAACATAGACAAAGATGGCTTTGCAAACTTTAGTGAGGCTGTTGTTGTTGCTAATGACAACGAATATGTATGGCCATTTATGGAGCAGTCTATGATGGTTTTGGTTGCCCATACACAAAGGTACATCGATGATATAGTTGAAGCATACTTGTTTAAAGAGCTTCATGATCTGGCGTATTAAAAGAGAAGTTCATGCAAAATCTAGATCAGTTTTTAGAGCTCTTTAACCCCCTGCCGGGCAACCACTACTTGCAAGTTACCACAGAGGTAGATGAAATAACAGATGCTCTTGTGCACCTACTTGAAAAGGTAGGCGGAGAGTTCTCTTTAGCTCTTTACGATGAGAAAGAGCAGAACATAAGTGCTCAGTGTCCTAACGCGAAAATACAATATATAAAAAACTTTAAACAGCCTTTTCGCGCCATACCAAGAGATAATGATATGGTTATACTTAAAGATATTTTTCACCTCCATGAAAACCAAAAAATGATACTCAAGATCGCATACACTACACTGGCAAACACTGCCAATATTATCATAATGCAAAAAAAGGGAACTATGGATATCGAAGCGATGAAAACTATGCTTGAAGAGTTTGAGTTTCGTGCTCCAAACTCCATAGATGTTTTGCCAAACTATGATCTGGTGATCGCAAAAAAAATGCATATGTGGGGTAATGGTCTTTAGATGTTTGAGAGCGACCTGCACACACTTACGCTTAGCCAAGACGGCTCTTTTACAGCATACTCTAAAGAGTATGACGAGCATTACCACTCAACACAAGACGGTGCGTTGCGAGAGTCGCTACACAAACATGTGCTACCGGCTTTTTCACTCAAAGAAGATCAAAAAGAGCTCCATATCTTAGATATCTGTTTTGGTTTGGGTTTTAACACATTGGCAACGCTTTATCATCACACGCAAAATGCTTTAAACTCAAAGCTTTATATATACTCACCTGAGTTAGATGACTCTTTGGTGGCATCACTCAAGAACTTTACGTATCCAGAAGAATTTACAAGATTTAAGCATATTATTGAGATGCTGAGTGAACATAACGTATATGATGATGAACATCTGCACATAGAGCTTTTTGTCGGTGATGCGCGAGAGTATATTACAAAGTTTCATAACACATTTGATATTGTGTACCATGATCCTTTTTCTTTGAAAACAAACCCAATATTGTGGACTTTAGAGTATTTTGCTGCGATTAAAAAAGCTATAAAACATGATGCAGTGATAACAACATACTCTACAGCTCTTCGTACCCGCCTCGCTTTGTATGAAAATAATTTTAATGTTTATCTCTATAAAAGTGATGGCTGTAGAAACTCCACCTTGGCATCTTTGGGTGAGCTGAAGGGCTTTGAAAAAGTTGATATGCAGCATAAAATATCTTGCAACCCTGATGCAAAAGCGTTAAGAGATCATGATTTGAGTTCTTGAAATTTTTTTTCATTGTGCATAAGCCAGACAAAAACATCAGCTACTGCCTTGTAGAGTTCAGCCGGGATCTCTTTATCGATCTCAAGATCGAGCAAAGAGTTCACTAACATCTCGTTGGCAAATATCGGTACATCGAACTCTTGAGCTTTTTGTATGATTTTTTTCGCAAGTTCACCCTCTCCCGAAGCGATAACTTTTGGTGCTGAGCGCTCTTTATGTTCATACTGCAGAGCAGCGGCTTTTTTTGGCATCAGTAGATCGCAGAGATGGAGTCAACCTCTTCCCATGAAAGGTTTGCAGTAGAGGCATTTGTGTTTTGATGGCTGATGATATGTGCAACATAGCGTGCGAACATATCGGTTTCCACATTGACCCTTGAGCCGTTTGTATAGTTTTTAAAGAGAGTTTCTTTCATAGTGTGTGGGATGATGGTAAGGCGAAAACTGTTGTAAGCCACATCGTTGATGGTTAGGCTGACACCATCTATGGTGATGGAGCCTTTGGGAACTATATAGGGGATGAACTTCTTATCTACTTCTATAAAAATATCATAGGAGTTACCATTGTTTTTGATCTGCTTTATGGTGCCTATAGTATCTATGTGCCCTTGAACAACATGCCCTTCAAATCTCTCACCCATCATCATGGCGGGTTCTATATGCACTTCATTTTTATAGTTCTCTATGGCAAGGAGCTTCTGGCTCTCAGGTGAAAGCTCAACGGCAAAACCCTCATGAGTGACTTTGATGACTGTAAGACATGCCCCGTTTATGGCTATAGAGTCCCCGATGTGTGCTTTGTGTTTTGCACGCAGAGTAAGCGTACTTCCAACAAAGCTTTTAACAGTTGCGATCTCTCTTATGAGTCCTGTGAACATAGCTGCCCTTTTGTTATGTTAAAAAACAATCTTGCCATCTTCTTGGAGATTTTTTATGATCATTTTTGCTTTCTCATGTCCTTTGTAAGCGGCTTTTCGACATAAGTCAAGTGCTTTGTCATGATCCACTTCGCATCCCACACCCTGATCATAGAGCTGGCCAAGATTATAAAGTCCTTCCGGAAGTCCACCCTCGGCTGCACGGGAGAAGCAGATAAAACATCGCTCATCATCCTTGTTGACACCATGCCCCTCTTTATATAAAACGCCGAGGTTGTTAAAGCATTCGAGGTGACCTCTTTTGGCTCCCTCTTCGTACCAAAAAGCAGCTTCTGAATAGTTTTGCATACACCCAAGCCCACGTTCTAGCATAAGTGCTACCTCATACATTGCAGGGGGTACTTCTCTCACTGCTGCTTGCATAAAAAGATCATGTGCTTTAAACTGGTCATGTTTAAGACCACCCAAACCGTTTGCATAAATAATGGCAAGATTAAAAAGGGCGTATGGTTGACTTTTTTCACTTGCTTTTGTGTAAAACTCTATCGCTTTTTGCTCATCTTTTTGACACCCCTGTGCATTTTGGTACATAAAACCAAGTGAAGTTTGTGCATCTGCATTGCCTTCATTTGCCAGTTGTGTATAAAGTTCAAAGGCTTTCGTGTAGTCTTTATTGTTGTAAGCATTATGTGCTTGTTGTATCATTGAGCCTCCGATTGTGTCTTAGCTTTCGTTTTCTGTTCTAATATTTTGTCTAAATGTAGTTTTGTTTGATTTTCGTGCCGCTTTTGCTTTTCTGATCTTCTCGAGTAGATTTTCTTTGGTGCTTAGGTGCTCATCCCGTATCTTATGTTCATCACTCCCATCAACTTTGGGATCATACTCTAAGATTTCAGGAACATAATCTTCAAACAGTTTTTGTGTATCAGCAGACATTCTAAACCTCACCTGTTTTGTGTAATAAGCTAATGATACTTAAAAATGATAAAATTCGATTTAAAAAAATTCTCTTTTTGTCGTTTCTATAGCTTTAAGAAAGTTTTGTTCCTGTAAATCTCGCTGTTTAACTATCTTTAAAGATCGCTCAATCGTCTCATCACTTAAAATGCCATCGACGCCAATAAGTAATGAAAGTACATATAGAAAGTTCTCTTCGCTTGTTTGAGGTGTTTTTACATCAGACAACAGCTCGATAAACTCTTCATCAAAGTCCCATTTCTTATAGAGCATAGCAGCAATCTCATAACTGTTCATATTAAAGAGTATCTTCTCAGACTCAAGAACGGAATGATCATTTCGCAGAGATAAAAATTTACTTTGTAGATTGTTCTGAGCTATAGTGTATGAGGTGATCACTATGCCTGTCTCCATTAAAAAAGCAACACTAAGGATGTTCTCTATCTCATAGTCACTGCCCTTGAGCCACTCTTTGAGGAAAAAAACTCTCAAAGTCGATATTTTGTCAAACTCATCCAGGGTGATTTTATAGGGAGTTAGGTCTAAAGGAAACGATTTCTTTAAGATAGTAGCCATCACTATACCACGTATGACGATTCTGCCTAAGAGTGTTACCGCTTGCTCTATTGAGGTTATTTTTCTTTTAAGTGCATAATAGGGTGAGTTGACAAGCTTAAGTATGTTAGCACATAAAAGAGGGTCTTCTTCAAGTACGGCTACAAGTTGTTTGTTCTCAAATTTGGAACTTCTAAAAAGTGTCTGGATCTTTTTTACAACTTCTGGAATATTTGGAAATGATTCCGGAATTATTATACTATTCATTGCTATCCTTCGTAAGCATATTACATATTGCTTCTATATCGGTTTTATTAAAAACACCTACGACGTTACTTGATTCCTGGATATATTCTACTATCTTATAGTCATCTTCTGCAGATACTATATAGACAGGTATCTCCAAAGATCTCTCTTGCATAAATGTTAATACTTCTGAGCTTATACCGTCTATAAGAAAAAAATCGAGTATTATTTTATCATATTGGTTGTTGTGTAAAAGCTCTTTGGCTTTGCTCAAAGAGTTCGTCACAGTTATATCGTACTTGTCATTGAGTTTGTTAATTAAAATATGTACATACTCTTGTGTATCTTCAACGATGAGTAGTTTTTCTACATCATTGTTTTTTGATGCAAAAATCTCTACCTTGCTCTGTTCTTGCGGAGTAGCAATAGCTATATGAAAGCAGGTTCCTCGGTTGAGTTCACTCTCCACCCAAATACGTCCACCGTGAAGGTCCTCAACAATACGCTTAGATATAACAAGCCCAAGCCCTGTCCCTTTTGCCGATGATTGTAAAGCGTTGTCTATTTGTGTAAAAGGAGTGAACAGTGAGTTGAGCTCATCTTGTGCTATACCGACACCCGTATCGCATATGGAAATAACATATTTTTTGAGTTGCTTATCAAAATCAACCAAAAGGCTGACCTTTCCGTTTTCAGGTGTAAATTTAACAGCATTGGAGAGAATGTTTATCAAGACCTGTTTCATGAGCTGCGCATCTATATAAAGAGCTAAAGAGACCATGGGTGGAAATTTTAAAGTGATGTTTTTTGCTTGTGCAAGCGGTGTGATGATAACCACTACCTCTTTGAGAAGTTCACTGAGCATTGTCATCTTTGGATGGTATGAAATTTTCCCGGCTTCTAACTTTGCAAAGTCTAAAATGGTGTTGACAAGATTTAAAAGGTTATTTCCCGAGATAGAGATCTTTTCGATATAAGAACGCATGTTTTGAGGTATTTCAGGTCTGTGTTGCAGCACTTGTGAAAAACCTATAATAGCATTGAGTGGGGTTCGAAGCTCATGTGACATATTGGCTAAAAACATATCTTTTGAGCGGTTTGCACTTTCTGCTTTGTCAGCCAGAGTTATGAGAGTATGCTCTTTTTCACGACTAACGAGAGAGATTTTTAGAATTTCTATAAATATCCTAATGATATCTAAGATAAATGTTTTATATGGAATATCTTTAATAGTAAGAGAGACATATACGGTAGAACATTCAAGAGGGATCACCTCTTGAATGTCGTACTCTTTTGTATCTTCAAGCGTATCTGTTTTTAAAGAGTCAATTGCCCAGGCAAGAGCTTTGGCAAAAGAGGTTTCTATAAGGGTTGTGATAAATGCTAACATCTCCCTCTCGTTGTCGTAGGGGATCTCAGAAGTTGCATTGAGTATAGAGGTGTATGTTTGTATAAAGCGCATCCCTGAATGTACGGTTAAAAATGTCAATGATGCACTGTTTTCAAAAGGTTTGCTCAGTTCATTGAAAAGGTTTTGTGAAATGCTCTTAATGATCTCCATTTGCTTTTGCAGTATCTCAAAAGAGACCTTCTTATCCATAAAGGTATATAAAATATTGACAGCATTATGATAATCGTGGTGAAGGGTATCAATGATATCTATATCAATAGTAAACTCTTGTATATCGTGAAACTGATGTTTAATTTTTTGTAAAGTATCATGAAACTGGCATAGTGTTACATCTCCTGTTGGCAGTTTTTCAAAAGAGTGATCATATTGTGTATCACTGTTGCAGGTTTGTAGCAAATAGTCATGTTTAGATTTATGAATCGAAAGCATTTTAAAGAATGTTTCAAGAAGTATAAGCAGATTATTGTCCTGTCTATGAGAAAGCTTGCTTTTATGTTGTGAAATGCTTTGCTGAACAATGAACTCTGCTAAATGAAGAAACTTCAGTACCGTTTTAAGGTGCTTTGCGAGCTGATGGTTGACAGAAGATATATCTATGATAGTCTCACTCATCACTTCAAATTCAGATGCAATAACAAAAGAATCCATCTCAAAAGGGTAGTTGTTGTAAGAGAGAATGATTTTTTCAAGAAGCCTCTGGTTGAGTTCATCATTAAAAAGAATGATGATAAAGTCACTTTTTAAACGTCGTAATCTTGGAAGGGCTTGTTTATCAATATGTTTACTGAACTCTTGATGCTCTAAAAGATGATCAAAGAACCTTTCTACGATGAGGTTTGAGAGAGATTCTATATAAGATGCCACCTCTTTTCTCTGCTGAAGTATATCGGGTGTTATATTGAAGCTTCTAAGAATGTGCTGTATATCATGATGCATCATAACCCTTTAGAATCGGTATGAAAATATTAAAACAGCTTCCTTTGTTGAGTTCACTGACAACTTCAATTTTCCCCTGATGGAGTTCAATGATCTTTTGAGAGATCACCAAGCCAAGTCCTGTCCCCTTAATAGCTTTGTTTTGATGCTCTTTGACCTGTGAAAAAGGTTCAAATATACTTTTTTTATCTTCATCACTTAAGCCGATCCCTTCATCACAAATACACAGAAGATGAGAACTGTCTATTTGTTTGTATGAAATTGTTATCTTGGAATTTTGTGGCGAAAACTTTACAGCATTGGACAATATATTTATAATCACTTGTTTCAAAAGCTGCTCATCAGCAAAGATTTCTATATTTGTAAACCCTGTGAGCTGTACCTTGATCTCTTTTTTGCTTAGCTCGTTCTCTACGAGAAGTATCGCTTCATTGACAATTTTGTCTAAGAGAAAACTTTGTTTATTTAGTTGCATTTTTCCAGATTCTATTTTTGAAAAATCAAGAATATTATTGACAATATTTAAAAGGTGCTTCCCTGAGATATTGATCTTGTTAATAAAAGATCGTAAAGTTTCAGCCGGCATATCATCCTTTGCAAGAATGATCTGTGAAAACCCGATGACTGAGTTGAGGGGAGTTCTCAGTTCATGGCTCATAGTTGATAAAAAAGCACTTTTTGCTTTTTCTGCGGCAAGGGCTTTTTCACGTGCAAGAACAAGGTCTGTAACATCATGACGCACAGCAAAATATTCTGTTATATTGGCGTTCACATCTAAAATAGGTAAGACGGTGGTAGCCACATAGTAAAAATCTCCATCTTTTTTTTTGTTTTTTATCATCCCATGGAAAACTTTTTTTGCTTGAATGGTCTTCCAAAGTTCATAAAAAACCTTTTTGGACATATCGGGATGGCGTATGATACTGTGAGATTTCCCAAGAAGCTCTTTTTCTTCGTATCCACTGAGTCTACAAAAGTTTTCATTGACAAAAGTGATAGTGCCGTTGAGGTCAGTTTTTGATACTATGGAGCTTTCATCAAGAGCACGCTTATACTCTTTAAGTAGTTGTATATGCTGTAGGATCTCATGGTTTTTCTCTTCATTTGTTTTTTGAAGTTCTAAAATTTTTTGTTTGTCATTGTATGTTTTAAAAAAGATGATCAAAAATCCGAGAAGCATTAAAAAGTAAAAAACAGCAATTAAAATACTGATTGATTTTCTTGTTAACCTTTGGGTGTCAACGACTTCTAAAAAGAGCCTCTCAAGCGTGTCGAGCTGTGTAGGAATATTTGTAGATTTGATGGTATCAATAGTGTGTTTTATACTCGTTGATTTTGTAGAAAATATTTCAAGATGCTTATTGACTATGGGAACATCGATATAAGGGGACATATCCTCCTCTTGCGTAAAGCGTATGAGTTCATTGATGTTTTCGTGTACTTCATCAAGTCCAACATTATAGTAGGCTATATCTCTTAGAAGTCTGTTGAGCTGTTTGAGATAATTAAGTAAAACATCATTGGAGTTGTATTTTATGTTTGCTTCGAGTCGTATAAGGAAAAAAGCTGAATTCGCAAGTATCGCTTTATCTGATTCATAATGAAGTAGAAGTTGTTTCTCTTTTGAGAGGGCGTCTCCTATCCGCTCAAGTTCAGAGAGTATTTCAGAGTGATCTGAAAATTTTGTTTTGATCTCACTGCTCAAAAGGCTCCATTGTTGGAGCGATTGTTTGAGAAGCCGGTTTAGATTATCATAGTTTTGTCTTTGTAGATTGTTATTGACCTCTTCATTGACCAAGATATTACTGATTTTTAATTGTTGAATATTGCTCGTAATATGTAAAATATCCTGTTCAGTTTTTGCACTTCGGTTTAAGTTTATGAAAGAGATTACAAAAACACTTACCAGTAAAAAAGAGAGGGCAATTATTTTATTTTTTTCAGAGATCATTGCTCTTCTTTAAACACGATGTTGGGAGTATCACCATTTAAGGTCTTTAAGAATTGTGTGAGCTTTCTCACTTCTTCGTCTGAGAGTTTCTGTCCAAGTTGATAGTAACCCATTTTTTTCACAGCATCTTCAAGTGTAGCTGCACTACCATCATGAAAATAGGGTGCTGTTTTTTCAATATTTCGTAAAGTGGGTACTTTAAAATAGTATTTGTCCCTCTCATTATGCGTTACATTATATCTTCCAAGATTTGTATCTGAAGCGTTGTGTTCAGTAAAGACACCAAACTTTTGAAACATATTGGAACCTATATTGACACCGTTATGGCAGGAGATACATCCTAAGTTCTTAAAAAGTGCATAGCCATCTTTTTCATCTGTACTCAGTGCAGCGGTGTTTCCCTTGAGGAAAAGGTCAAATCTGGCATTTGGTGTTATGAGTCTTTGCTCAAATGCTGCGATAGCGTCACTTATGTTTTCGAGTGTTATCCCATCTTTGTAGAGTTTATGAAATTTTTTGACATAATATGGATCTTTGAGAAGTTTACTGATGATCTCTTTTTCATTGCTTGCCATCTCAATATGGTTTGTTATGGGAGATATCACCTGCTCTTTGAGACCTTTTGCCCGACCATCCCAAAACTGCGCTATGTTATATACAGCATTAAAAACGGTTGGGGAATTTATGATGCCTGTTTGACCATTGACACCAAAAGAAAATGCCACAGAATCCGCACCGCCATAGTTAAGGTCATGACAGCTTGCACATGAGATGCTATTGTCCTGAGAAAGTCGAGGGTCTAAAAAAAGTTTTTTACCTAACATCACTTTGTCTGTTACGGTAGTAAAATCGTTTGGAATAGGTTTTATAAGGTTATCTGCATAGAGAGCTAAGAAGCTACAAAGAAAAAAGAGCGTTAACTTTTTCATGATGAGTCACCCAGATACATTTGTAAAACAGGTTGGAGTTCATTCATATCTATAGGTTTTGATATATATGCATCAAATCCGGCAAGCAGAAGCTTTTCTTTGTCTCCTTGTATAGCAAAGGCGGTCACTGCGATAGTGGGAGTTTGAAGGAGAAGCTCTTTTTTGATTTTTTCAATAAGCCCGTAACCGTCCATCTCCGGCATATTGATATCACTCAAAATAAGATCAAAGATTTCTGTTTTGAGCATCTCATAAGCAACTTTTCCGTTTGCTGCAGTACTTATGTGTGCTTTTGGATAAAAAATTTTGATCATCTCCTCAAGAACAACGAGGTTGAACTCTTCATCTTCTACAAGTAAAATCTTCATTTTTTTTCTCCCAAAACACTTAGGATATGTGGGATTTCATCGTTATCAGGAAAATCTTTTTTGATCTGCAAAAAAAGCTCCAGGTTTGTTAAAAACAGATCAAGCAGTGCAGGGTCAAAATGTTTTGAGCGTTGCGCCTGCATAATAGAGACAGCTTTTTCAACACTAAAGGGATCTTTATACACACGCTTTGATGTTAGAGCATCAAATACATCTGCTATAGCGACAATTCTTGCATAAATGTGGATAGCATCACCTTTGAGTCCTTTAGGATAGCCTGTTCCATCATACTTTTCATGATGTTGCTCAGCTATGATCTGACCATTTTTTATAATAGGGTAGTTTTCCCCGTTTTCAAGCATAGAAGAGCCGATACTTGCGTGCTCTTTCATAAGTTCAAACTCCTCTTCATTGAGTTTTCCAGGTTTTAAGAGTATCGCATCGGGGATACCAATCTTGCCTATGTCGTGAAGTGGTGCGGAGTAAAGAAGGAGTTGTTCCTCTTGAGGACTCATTCCCCAGAGACGTCCTAACATAGCAGAGTAGTGGCTCATTCTTTTGATGTGCATACCAGTCTCAAGGTCTCTGTATTCGCTTGCCAGGCCGAGGCGTATGGAGATCTCATACTCTGTTTCTTTGGCATGTTGTAAAGACTTTTCGAGTTCTTGCGTCTTTTGTTGCACTAAGGTGTCTAAGTTTGCGTTGAGCTCTTTGAGCTTTTTTTGTGTTTTGTAAAGTTTGGCATGGTTAAAGGTGCGAAGTTGCAACTCCACCGTATCTATGGGTTTGGCTATGAAGTCATTAGCCCCAAGATGCAGGGCTTTGTTTTTCTCTTCGGCATTGGCAGTTACTATGACAACTGGAATATCTGAGAAGCGGGAGTCGTTTTTTATATATTTGAGTGTTTCAAATCCGTCCATCACCGGCATCCTCAGATCAAGTAGTATGACATCGGGAGTAAGAGAGGGCAGTTGCTCTATGGCATCTTTACCGTTGATCGCCTTTGTCAAAACAATATCAGGGATATCCATAAATGAAAGCTCAATCAGGTCTAAGTTAAATGGTTCATCATCAACTGCAAGAACATGAATTGTTTCCATAATAGAGCTCTCTTATAGGTTTGCATTTTTTTTCACTGAATGTATTGTAATCTGATTTATATTAAATTTTTATCAAATTTACAATTATCATCAAAGTAACGCTATAATTTCAAAAAATATTATGGAATAAATAATGAATTATGATCTTATAGTGGTTGGTGGCGGTCATGCCGGAGTAGAGGCATCGCTGGCATCTGCTAGAATGGGGAACAAGACCCTGCTTATTTCCATGCTGGCTGAAAACGTAGGTGCAACATCATGTAATCCGGCCGTAGGTGGTTTGGCAAAAGGGCATTTAGTTCGTGAGCTTGATGCACTTGGGGGTGAGATGGGACTCATCACCGATGAAGCAGGTATTCAGTTTCGCATACTCAATCAGACAAAAGGTCCTGCAGTTCGTGGAAGTCGTGCACAGATAGATATGGACAAGTACCGCATCATAGCAAGAAACACTATCCTAAACACTCCAAATTTAGACTTGGTGCAGGAGATGGTGGATGCTCTCATAGTTGAAGATGATGTTGTGAAGGGTGTGAGAACAAATCTTTTGAATGAGTATGGAGCGCAGCGTGTTGTCATTACAAGCGGAACGTTTTTAAAAGGTGTGATTCATATCGGTGAGATTAAACAAGAGGGTGGACGTTTTGGTGAGCAAAGCAGTAATGCTTTGAGTGATTCACTGAAAAACTGCGGCTTTAGTATGGGAAGACTCAAAACAGGAACCTGCGCGAGGATCGACAGCTCCTCTATAGACTTCTCTGTGATGGAAGAACAGCCAGGCGATACACTTCCAAACCCTTTTAGTTTTAGAACAGACAAAGAAAAGTTTGTACAAACGAAAAAACAGTTACCTTGCTATATCGCTTACACAAATGAGCAAACGCATACTATTATAGAGAGTAACTTCTATAGAGCACCACTTTTTACCGGACAGATAGAGGGAACAGGTCCGCGTTATTGTCCATCTATCGAAGATAAAATCAACCGTTTTCGCGACAAAGAGAGACACCATCTTTTTATAGAACCACAAACTGCGGACAACACCGAGTGTTACATCAATGGTATGAGCACATCGCTCCCTCCAGAAGTGCAGCAACAGATGATCCACTCTGTCAAAGGGATGGAAAATGCGAAAATTGTCCGCTATGGTTATGCTATAGAGTATGATTTTGTTGATCCAAGAGAGCTTAAACATTCCCTAGAGACAAAAAAGATCAAACACCTCTATCTTGCAGGGCAGATAAACGGAACTACAGGTTATGAAGAAGCAGCTGCTCAAGGTTT
>JALUKO010000331.1:0-545 GCA_027056525.1 Helicobacteraceae bacterium
CTTTCACTGAGAGGCTGTATGTTTTATATTGAAAGCATCATACAACTTTTTTATTATTTTAATTTTTGCTCAAAGAGCTTTTGAATCTCTTCTTCAGACAAAATGCCGACATGTCTGTAAATTTCCTGACCTTCAGTGTCCACAACTATCTGTGTCGGAATCATCTGCACTTTGAGTCTGTACGCGGCTTCTCTCTCTTTGTGCACATTCACAAAGTAGATAGGATACTCAGGTTGCTGTTGCTTGATTTTATAAAGCTTTCGTCCCATAATTTGACAACTATGGCAAGTGTCTGAGCCGACTTCTATGAAAGTAATTTTGTGTTTTCCTACCTGCTTTAAGACCTCTGCAAAAGGTGTCTCTTTGAGCATTGGCTCTTCTGCTGCGAATAGAGTGGCTGAGAATAGTACTCCCAAAATTAGTATGATTTTTTTCACTGTTTTTTCTCCTCGTTTTGTTGTATGATTTCGATATTTAAAGCATCAAAAAGAGCCAACGCTGTTTTTCATCTGTCTTTCGTACATTATGTAACATATTTTTAAAAT
>JALUKO010000331.1:555-7136 GCA_027056525.1 Helicobacteraceae bacterium
GTTATCATCTTTTTCAATCCTAAAGTTGTAAAAACGCTTCATACAAAAAATATATTCCAAAGCCTGTTAAAAGGAGGGCAAATCCTTTATTGAGAGCATCTGATATTTTTGCCACTGTTTTGCTTGAGACTATGCTCTGTGCAAATCCAACGGAAATACCTGCTAAAAGCAGCAACAGCGAATGTCCAAGTGCAAAAAGTAAAATCAGCCCGTATGCATATAGGTAGCCGCTGTTACCGGCTAAAGATATGATAGCAAAAAGTGGAGCTGAGGCACAAGGAGTGCTGACCAGACCAAAAATGAGACCGATTACAAAACCACCAAAAAGTCTGTAATGAATTAGTTTATGAATGATGCGCGATTTATCCACCTCCCCTAACACTCCAAAAGCATAGAGTGCGATGAGTATGCTCACACCACCTGCTATAAGATACGCCCAAAGTGGGGCAACAGAGAAGAAACCTCCAAATTTCGCCACAATAAACCCGAGTATGGAAAAACTCACAGCAACTCCCAAAGCAAATAGCGCTGTAAAAGCATACGTATAGAGTACTTTTTTTCTTCCCCCAAGGTCTTTGTTAAGCGCCACGGCACTCCCTACAAGCAGAGGAACAGCAACTAAGGAACAAGGAGCTGCTGCAGTAACACTACCAGAGAAAAAAGCACCTAAAAAGACAAGCAAAGAATTTGATTCAAGCAGCTGCGTGAGATAAGCTTCCATTGAGTCTTACTGCCCAGCCTCTTTGATATGCTGACGAATCTCATCTGCACTGAGCACTTTTCCTGTGGAAATCAGTTTCCCATCTATGACAAGCCCGGGCATACTTAAAATATTGTACGCCATTATCTCCATAATGTCATCGACTTTCACCACTTCATAGTCGCCGTCTAACTGACTCACAAGATCTCTAACAATTTTTTCAAGTGTTATACATTTTGCACAACCTGTTCCTAAAATCTCTATTTTCACTTTATCTCCTCATTTTATGCAAGTAGTTGTTTAATCTCTTGTGGTTCGAGTACTCTACCCGTACTTTTAACAACACCATTGAGTACAAGCGCAGGGGTTGAAGTGACACCGTAATTTGCTATATCTTGAATATCTTCCACTTTAATGATTTCATAATCACCATCTAAATCTTTTACAGCCTCACGCGCCATAGCTTCGAGCTCTTTACATTTTTTACAGCCGGTTCCGAGTATCTCTATTTTGAGTGTTTTGTTTACCGACCATGCCAAATTTGTCGGTTTTGGCGCAGATGAAGGAGCAGCTTTTGGTGCTACAGATTCAGGTACACTACAGCATGACTCTGCACTTGCATCATTTGTAGGTGTTGCACAACAGCCCGATGCCGGATCACAGGTTCCCATCTTCATCTCAAGCGGACACCAGTTGATGATACCGGTTATAAGTGGTAAAACACCAAGATAAAACCAATAATTTTGACTATACACTCCATACCCAATCAGTGCGAGACCAACTACTATCCTTACCATTCTATTTGTACTCATTTTTTTCCTTTATAAAATTTTTTGCTTTATCACCCCTAAGATATTCTGCCACACTCAACAGACCATCTTTAAGATATTTGACTCTATAACCCTTTAACATCAAATAGAGTCTTGCTATATTTGCTCGGTCATTATGAGGGCATGCTGTAATTATCAGCTTCTCTTTTTCTAACTTATCAAGACTATTGGGCAATTCATTAAGTGGAATATTCTTTGCAAAGCCCATATGCCATGCTTCATATTCCTCTTTAAAACGAATATCAATCACTACGGCTTTGTTCTGTAGTACAAGTTTCAGCATCTCCTCTGTGGAGATTTTCATATTTTTTCTTGCATGATAGTCAAAATTTTTAAGATAAGTATCAAAACTATTGCTTTTATTTCCTTGGGCAAATAACATAGTTTGTATAACCAACATCCCTATGAAGAACATTTTTTTCTTACTTCCACACATCATAATCTTCCTTTATTGTAATATATAGTTAAAAAGATACCCTATACAGATAATCCCAATCCCCACAGTACCAAAAAAGATACCGATAAGTCTTACATGTAGAATTTTTTTAAGTATCATTGCTTCAGGTAAAGAGAGTGCAGTGATCGCCATCATAAAGCTCAATGCAGTTCCAAGAAGCATTCCTTTGTCTGTTAATACCTCCACAAGCGGCATAACACCCGCTGCGTTTGAGTACATCGGAATTCCAAAAATAACTGCCAAAGGCACACCGTACCAGTTGTCACCACCAGCATATTTGGCAATGAAATCTGCAGGAACATAGCCGTGGATCAAAGCACCCACACCTACACCAATAAGTACATAGAGCCATATCTTTTTAAAGATATCATACGTGTAATCCCATGCCTCTTTTAGGCGTTGTTTTTGTGTAAGTTTGAGTTCTACCTCTTCAAGTTCACCCTCCATCGGTTTTACATCAAGTAAGATGTATTTTTCCAAGTTCATCTTTCCTATGATAAATCCGCCGATAATGGCGACAAGCAGTCCAAATCCAATATAGATCGCTGTAATCTTCCAACCAAAAAGTGTAAAGAGCAGTGCGATCGCAACCTCGTTGTTCATGGGTGAGCTAATAAGAAACGAAAAGGTCACACCAAGAGGAATGCGCGCCTGAATAAATCCCAAAAACAACGGAATGGCACTACATGAGCAAAAGGGGGTGATGATACCAAAAAATGCAGCAAGCACATTGCCGTAGAGTTCTGATTTTCCCTGCAAATGTGCTCGTACATACTCTGTGTTAAAATGAGTTCTAAGGTAAGAAACTACAAAAATAATGACAATAAGTAAAAAAAGTATCTTTACCGTGTCATAGATAAAAAAATTAATAGTCTGATTGACCCTCCCACTCAGACCAAGCATATCAACGGTTAAATGATCAACTAATTCTTTCCACATAGCAACTCCTTCTATTTAGGAATTGTAGCAAAAACAAACTTATAAATCAACATATGTTGATATTTAGATTAGTAATACATTTTAATTACCCAGACATAAAGCTGTCACTATGGAATATTAAACTTTCATTACAACCAAGATGGATGACTAAAGGAGCAGACAATGGAACCATTTATAATATCGGAAAGCACAACAACTGTTGACATGAAAAAAATATACCAGCACATAAACAAAACCAACTTCAGTGACACTATCAAAGAAGATATAAAAGGGATGTTTGACACATGAGATGGAAATTTTACCAATTGTAAAATACTGGATACCTCATATCTATGTGCTTGAACCTAAATGGATAAAAGAAATAGTTGAAAAAGATTTAGAAGAGTATCTAAAAAACATAAATAATCTTTAAGAACACTAGAGAGATGAAAAATTTTGACCAACCCTAAAAAATGGAAGGATTAGCATAGCTGCTATTTTATTCGGTGGTGGACAGCTAGGGATTCGAACCCTAGATAGGTTGCCCTATACACGCGTTCCAGGCGTGCGCCTTCGACCACTCGGCCAGCTGTCCTTGTATGTGGAGTGAAATTTTATCTACTTCAGGCTTAATTTTTGGCAATGTCATTATATTTTACCTCACTAAACTCTTTTATAGATGAATCATAAAGAATATATGAGGAGTATGGAACATTGATACAAAACGCCTCTTCAAGGGGAATTTGTTTAACCAAACTGATCAACACTCTGATAACTCCCGCATGAGTAACAACCAAAACATTTTCTTTATCCAAGGATGGAAGATATTCTAAAAAGAACTCTCTTACTCTCTTTACATACTCCTCATAAGGCTCCCCGTCCAAAGCAACGACCCACTGAATAAACTCAAGGTATTTGATCTCCCCCTGTGCAATAATCTCATCAAAACAAAGCCCCTCATGTTTGCCCCACGACTTCTCTCGTAACTTTTGGGTAAATACTGCACTTTCATAGTATTTACTATACTGAAGTGTTTGTTTGGCACGTTGAAGATCGGAGCAAAATACGCCGTCAAACTCTTGTGTATCTAAAAATTTCGCCATCTCTTTTGCCTGCATATGTCCAAGCTCTGAAAGCTCTATATCTATATGTCCGTTATAACATCTATGGTACTTTTCATCTACATCGGTATGTCTCAGCAAGGTTATTTTCATAACAAAACTCCAAAAACAATCGCATTGAGTAAAACCATCTCCGTCATCTCAATACTAAAACCATACATATCGCCACTAAAGCCACCGTACCTACGCATAAAAAAAATTTTTAAAACAAACAAAACACCCAGCGATACAAAAAGTAAAATCCATGAAAATATAAAAGACACCACAAACACATAGCCAAGTACCACAAGAAGCTGAGGGGTTGTAAACTCCTCTTTTGCCAAAGCACTCATCCCATTTGGACTTACATATGGGTAGTTGTATATCGCTAACACAGCATTAAAACGTGCTAACATCATGATAAAGGGTAATAGGTAGATCGCATCAAGAGCCGCCAATGTTGCAGCTTTAAGCATGAGAAAAACCACACCAAATATCATCCCCATACCACCCGTATGGGGATCTTTCATAACTTCCAAAGCACGCTCTTTGGGTACAAATAAACCATCGATGGTATCACTCAGACCATCAAGGTGTAATGCACCACTCAACACCACCCACAAAGCAAACACTATAACAGCCGCATGAGTCTCAGAAGTATGCGCTTCTAAGAGCAGATATGTACCATATAAAATAGTTCCTAGTAAAAAGCCAACCACAGGGTAGAACATAACAGCATAACCATTGATCCCCTTGTAAAAATCGTGCACTTTAAAAAACGGCAGTGTCGTAAGCATGGAAACAGCCAGAGCGAACCCTTTTGCGATATGTTTCATCATTTTATCTTTGTAGCGATGGAAGCTATACAGTGATACACCTCATCACACCCTTGAGCGATCTGCTGAGAGATTTTGCCGCTTATATCGATGAACTCTCGCGCCAAAGCATTCTCGGGTATCACACCTGAACCTACATCATTGAGTACAAAAACCATCTCTTTATCAAGCGAGAGGATACGGTGCATCTCCTCTTGTATCTGTTGAAAATCTCGCCCATGATATAACATATTGTTGATCCACATAGAAACACACTCAACAAGTACCGCCCCCTCATGCTGTTTGATTACTGTGTAGATATCTACACCCTCCTCTTGGGTTACAAACCTTTGTGCTCTTTGTTTTTGATGCTGCTGCACCCTTTTTTGCATCTCCTCATCAAAGAACTCGGTTGTTGCCAGATAAAGAGGTTTGTGTTGCGTGAGTTTTAAAATATACGCCTCGGCGTTAAGAGACTTCCCACTTTTGATCCCACCAATGAAAAGAGCTTTCATCTACTCCCTTTTAAGCAAATTTTTTGTAAAATGTATCAAGATTATATCAAAAAAACAGGGTTTATGTGATGTTGAGTATTACCTCATTTGTAAAATTGTTAAAAGAGTCATTTCGAGACCTACTGCCCATCATTTTGGTCATAATGTTTTTTCAACTGGCAATTATACAAAGTGTGCCTGAGAATTGGTTAAGCACCGCCATCGGCCTTGCTGTTGTGGGTGTTGGTCTTGCTGTTTTTCTTTTGGGTCTTGAGGTTGGTATTTTTCCTGTTGGAGAGGGCTTGGCAAGCGACTTTGCCAAAAAGGGCTCTCTTGGGTGGATCATCCTTTTTGCCTTTATGATCGGTTTTGGAACCACCATAGCAGAACCTGCTCTCGTGGTCATTGCAGATAAGGCTGCCGCGATCAGCAGTGGACGCATAGATGCCAATACCCTCAGACTGGTTGTCGCCTTTTCTGTCGGTTTTGCCATAGTTCTTGGTGTATACAGGATCATCAAAGGTCACCCCATACACTACTATATCATATCGGGTTACATCCTGGTGGTTGCGGCAACCGCTTTTGCTCCTAGGGAGATCGTAGGTCTGGCATACGATCTTGGCGGTGTTACCACCTCAACGGTTACAGTTCCTTTGGTAGCGGCACTTGGCATTGGGCTGGCATCAAGCATCAAAGGGAGAAACCCCGTACTTGACGGCTTTGGTCTTATCGCTTTTGCCTCTTTGACACCTATGATATTTGTCCAGTTTTACGGTATGTTTGTGTATCAGTTCGTAGAGGCTTCAGAAGTACTTATCCCTATAGTTGCAGACCCGGAAGCACAAGCGGTTATGCATATGGATATAAGCGGTATTTTATATGGCTTGTTAGGTGTTATCAAAGATGTGATCCCTATTTTGGGGGTTATCCTGTTTTTTCAGTATGCAGTACTCAAAAAACCTATACAAAACCTCAAAGAGGTGATCATAGGTTTTGTACTTGTTGTTATCGGGCTTGATGCCTTTATCGTTGGTTTAGAGATGGGACTTTTCTCTGTCGGTGAGACTATGGCCTATGAATTGACCCAGTATGACAACAACTTCATCATCTACTCTTTTGGGTTTCTCATAGGTTTTTCCACTACCATGGCAGAACCTTCCCTCACCGCCATTGCCAAAAAAGCAAAAGAGATCAGCGACGGGAAGATCAACGATTTTATACTACGTTTGTTTGTTGCTCTTGGTGTTGCCATAGGGATCGCTCTTGG
>JALUKO010000332.1 GCA_027056525.1 Helicobacteraceae bacterium
CCAAAATAGAGGCAGATTTCTTATGTTGAGTAGATAATTTATTATTGCCCTCAAAACCCCCAAAATCCAAAGATAGCAAGGGGTCCAGTGCTATTTTAGAATCATTCTTTATTGAGTTGTTACTATATAGACAAGGAAGGGGTCCGGAAGAACCCTCAAGACTGGAGCTGTTGCACAAAATAGTGCTATGATCTGAATATGACATCGTTAAATACCTTTCCTATTTGATGATGTAAGAAAGCCTCGGGTGTTGTCGCACTTGGGGCTTTCGTTTTTTAATCTTACTTATTCATAATTTCTG
The DNA here is from genome assembly GCA_027056525.1 of Helicobacteraceae bacterium. GTDB lineage: Bacteria > Campylobacterota > Campylobacteria > Campylobacterales > Sulfurimonadaceae > Sulfurimonas. The sequence continues at coordinate 302 of JALUKO010000332.1, forward strand.
AAAATTCTCACTTGAGTATCAATATTAACGGTTCGCAATAATTGCCGGAAGGCTCTTTTATTTCCTTCTGTTTTTTCGGCACCGTCCTCGCTTAATTTAAAAATTAAGTACGACAATCAAAGAATATCATTAAAAATAAAGAAAAGCGAACCCCCCCCAGCCCCCCAAGGGGGGGAGGATCTACGCTATCGCTATATCTATTAGTCATTTGTGATTAAGGGGATACGTACCATTGAAAGGCCAGGGTTTGCTGCAATGCAGCAAATCTCAGTCAAGCTGAGACTCAAATCGCCCTGGCGAGTTAATTTAAAGATGGGTTTCGGCTTTTTAAAAGAAGGTGATTTTGGGATAGGGGGAAATGAATCTTATCCACGGCCCGGACGGAAGGCCTTCAGGTTTACCTGGAGGCCGGGCGGTGAGTAAGTTCAATTCGGATAGTCTAATTCAATTTGACTAGTCTAATTTGCTTTGACTAGTCAACAAGGATAGACGTGTAGCATTTTCAAGCAGGTTTTTATCATTTTTTTATTTTTGATGTTGCAAAACTATATTTTTGATGTATAATACAAAATATGGTAATTTGATAAATCAAAAAGGTGTAAATGATGAGTGAATCCAATTTAAAAGAGTTAAAAGAGATAAAAAACCTGTTCGATGCCGGAGCACTGGAAAAAGCTGTAATCTTTGATAGGCGACATGATACCTGGAACACAATAACAATAGGATTTCTGATTAAAAAGCGAAGTATGGTATTTCTAAGAACCCAAAGAAGTAAAACCGATATTAAAGATTTTAAATCCCTGGAAGCGGCAGCAAATGCAATCCAGAAAATCGGATTTAAAGAATACCTGGTAAAAATATTTTAGGAATCCGGTAAATGTACCACGGTTTGCGAATCCTGCACTGTGTTTATTCTTTTTTCGCTCCACTCAAAAATAAATAAACACAGTGCAGAAAACGCTTAATCGCAGGCATATATATTAGGATTTTCTTTAAATGTATTTTTAATCACTAGGCAACATTAATATTAAGTCTCTCCACTTATAAGCCCAATTTTTGCCTTCATATTCTTTTAAATCTTCATATTTACAAGGAAAAGGTAACCCGTGTTTTTTGGCAACAAATACAGCAAAATTTTTAACTTTGCCACGCCATTCTTTTGAACCCTCAGAGACAAAAGAAAAACGTGTACTACCACTTCTAGCGTTTTTTGAATAAGACACCAAACGAACCCCCTTATCTTCTGGAATACGGGATTCAATATTTTTTGAAATGTATTTTCCAACATAGCGAGCAATACCCTCTGATGTTGTCCTAACAGGTAAAAGTTCAGTCCGGCCAAAACCATATTTTTTTGCTGTTTTTCTCCAAAATGACCACTCAGAACGAAGATAATCATTTGCAGATCTATAATCATGATTTTTAATAGCATCAAAATCGAACCCAGTGCGAATATCAGACCTTAAAACAACTAAAAGATGAAAATGTATTCTTCCAGATTTACAACGTTCAAAAACCCTTATATGGGCTAAATAACGATCTTTTAAAATATTTGTATTAAGTGAGTTAAGCCGTCTAGTTGCTTCTTTAGCGCAAGTGATAAATTCTTTAAAAGTCAAAGTAAGAAATCCTAATTTATCAATACCATATGTTTTTGCAATTTCCTGGACGGAATGAGCCAAAATAGAGGCAGATTTCTTATGTTGAGTAGATAATTTATTATTGCCCTCAAAACCCCCAAAATCCAAAGATAGCAAGGGGTCCAGTGCTATTTTAGAATCATTCTTTATTGAGTTGTTACTATA
>JALUKO010000333.1 GCA_027056525.1 Helicobacteraceae bacterium
CTCTTTATGCAGATACGAGGCACCGAGTTCCGCCGACATATCTTTATATTTTTCACAAGCTATGCTTGTAAAGAGAAAAGTTCAAGGAACTCGTAACGAAGTAGATGCGTGAAGAGAATTTCAAGCGACACCCAAATTTGAGTGCGTTTGTTTTGTGATAAAACTTACTTAACACATTGATAGTAAGCATATTGTAATATAATCATAACAAAAGCGGTGAATTTTGCGGGTTAAATTTCGTCAAGAATTGCATTAACATCCTGAGCTTTCAGGAAAGGAGTTTACTACGCAAAAGCGAATTTCAAGCGATACCCAAGCTTTAGCCTCATGAGACGAAGGCGAATAAATTTGAGTGCGTTTATTTTATCGTAAAATTTACTTAATACGTTGATAACAATAATGTTATAATGTACTTATAGCAAGAGCGGTGAACTGCGAAGCACCTCACCAAAGGTAATTTTGTGGCTAACCCGGATTATTCATGAAATTCTCTTTATGCAGATACGAGGCACCGAATTCCGCCGACATATCCTTATATTTCAAGGAATTCGTAACGAAGTAGATGCGTGAAGAGAATTTCAAGAGACACCCAAAATTAGGTGAATAAATTTTATAGCACCCTTCATGTAAAACACTAATAACCAACTTATTGAGTTGAAGTGTGATAAAATCGGTGAATAATTCGGGCTAATCAAAAAAAAGAGCCTTATATCTAAGACTCTTATAACTTATTCATTGTAAGGTGTTAGTAAGGTATTTTATTAATATCTAATCCTGTATCAATAATATAATCATCAATATCTTCTTCCATATCAACATCGTTTTCATCAAAGTGCCAATTAACTACCACTTCGCCTCCTTCATCTTCATAATCTTTTAATAGATTAAGAATATCAAGTAAACTACGCGAAGTACTTGTATTAAAATATGAGAGCTTTACAATAAAAGCAATAGGTCCTTTTACTTCATCAATATAGCGTTCAAGCCATTCGATGATTTGTTTGTAAAACTCAACTGTATCTTCCAAAAACGATTCACCGCTAATTTCACATATTCCCGTTTTCGCATTAAAACTTACGGTCGGGATAAAGAAATTCTTATGGGAGCCTTCAATTTCAAGATTTTCCATTATTTATCTATTTTTACTGCAATTGAAAAAAACGAATGCTCTTCATCCACAGGATTTACTTCTATATCTAAAGGGTTTGAAGAAGTAAGTGCTACTTGGATTAATCCAATATGTGCACCGCCTTTTTTACCCGGAGGTAATTTTCTTTGTTCCCTTTTATATTCTCTCAACTCTTCCCTGTCTAATGAATTTATAACTTCACTTTTTTCAATTATAGAGATTATATCATCTGTTTTAACTAAATTTCCAGTCATAAAAGTATAATACTCAGCCTGCTCACTAATAAGTACCATTCCTGTTCCGATGTCTTTATTATTTGCTAATTTACTTCGTTCAGCCGAATAATAAGAAATATTTTGTGCCAATTCTATAAAAATTTTAAAAACCTTTTTTCCTGCTTTTGGACTGTGTTTTAATAATCCTTCAATATATGTTCCAATTACTTGAAGAATATGATCGTCAATAGGTCCTTTATAAGATAAGGGCGTATTATCTCCGAAAGTTCTGTATAAATTTAATATATTTGAATTTAACTGAGCGTCCATTCTAAATTAATTTGGGACTAAGTTTATTTTTATATTTGTTTCAATCATAAAATCTTCTATTTCTTCCAATTCGTCTTCAATATCTTCTTCTTCTGCATCATAGTACCAGTTTACTTCAACTGTGCCACCTGTAGTTTCATATTTTTTCAGAATATTTAAAATGTCAATAATACATTTTGAGGAGCTTGTATTGAAATAACGTAATCGAAAATTAAAAACAATTGGTTTTTTTACTTCTTCAATGTATTGTTTTAACCAATCGTAAAGAGGAGTATAAAACTCAATCGTATCTTCAAGATAAGATTCTCCGGCAAGTTCACAAACCCCTGTTTCAGCATTAAAATCTACTGTGGGAATAAAATTTACACCGTGTTTTCCTTCGATATGAATATTTTCCATGCTCCTTAATTTTTATTTACTC
>JALUKO010000334.1 GCA_027056525.1 Helicobacteraceae bacterium
CATTCAAAAAGAGGTTTCATGGCCCTTATTAATAGAAGAAAAAGATTATTAAATTATTTAAAGAGAAAAGATTTTGATAAATACCAGGAAGTTATCAAAAAACTTGGATTAAGAAAGTAAGTAGAGGTATAAATGAGTAAAAAGTATACACTTGAAATAGGAGGGGGGAGTATAAGTTTTGAAATTGGTAAAGTGGCAACTCAGGCAAATGGTTCGGCATGGGTGGAATTCGGAGAAACAGTTATACTTGCTACTGCCACGAGAAGTAAGAAAGAGAGAGATGACATAGATTTTCTTCCATTGTTAGTTGATTATAGAGAGCATACCTTTGCGGCCGGAAAGTTTCCCGGAGGCTTTTTTAAGAGAGAGGGGAAACCTTCGGAAAGGGAGATTCTGGTAAGTCGTTTGATTGACAGACCTTTAAGACCTCTTTTCCCCGAAAACTATCATTATGATACACAGATAGTTGTTAATGTTCTATCCTATGACCTTGAAAATGATCCCGATGTTTTGGGTATTACCGGAGCCTCCGCCGCTCTCTACCTATCAGATATTCCATTCTTTGACCCCATTGCGGGGGTAAGAGTGGGGATGATAAACGGAGAGTTCGTAATAAATCCGAAGGCTTCTGAGCTTGAAAAAAGTAAACTTAATCTTGTAGTTGCCGGAACAGAGGATGCAATTGTTATGGTGGAAAGTATTGCATACGAGCTCCCGGAAGAGGATATTTTAAATGCCCTTGATTTTGCACATGAGCACATAAAAAAGCTTGTTAAACTTCAAAAAGAGATTTATGATGAGTTAAAACCTGAAAAGATAGAGGTGGAAGATCCCTATCCATTAACCGATGACATTTTAAAAGAGGTCGAAGGTAAAATAGGACAAAAGCTAACAGATGCTTTTTATGTTAAGGGGAAACTTAATAGTGAAAAGGCTATTGAAAGTGTAAAAGAGGAGCTTTTGGCAGAGGTTGACGAAGAAGAAGATAAGGAAAGATACATTCTTTACAATAAAGCTTTTCATGAATTAAAACAGGGGTTATTAAGGGAAGAGATTCTTTCCAAAAAGAAGAGACCTGACGGGAGAGCCTTTGATGAGGTAAGGCCCCTTTCCATAGAAGTTGGCGTTTTACCAAGAACCCATGGTAGTGCTATTTTTAAGAGGGGGGAAACACAGGCACTCGTTACTGCGACACTGGGCTCTTTTGAAGATGTTCAAATCATAGATAATCTTGTGGATGAAGATGTATCGAAAAGATTTATGGTTCACTATAATTTCCCTCCATTCTCAGTGGGAGAGGTTTCTCCTTTAAGGGGACCTGGTAGAAGAGAAATAGGGCATGGAAATCTTGCTGAAAGAGCTTTACTCCCTTCAATTCCGGAAGAGGTCTATTTTCCATATACAATAAGGGTTGTTTCAGAAATATTGGAATCAAATGGGTCTTCTTCGATGGCAACGGTTTGCGGAGGATGCCTTGCCTTAATGGATGCAGGTGTTCCAATTAAAATGCCGATTGCAGGAGTTGCTATGGGATTAATAAAGGAGGGAGATACCTATGCGATTTTAACTGACATCGCAGGGCTTGAAGACCACTACGGTGATATGGATTTTAAGGTGGCAGGTTCCGAGAAGGGAATCACAGCTCTTCAGATGGATATTAAAATAAAAGGTATTTCAAGAGAAATAATGAGAGAGGCTCTTGAACAGGCACGAAAAGGAAGACTTTTTATTTTAAATAAGATGGTTGAAGTCATTCCGAAACCGAGACCTGAACTTTCAAAATGGGCTCCGAGAATTTCTGTTTTTAATATTAGAAGTGATAAGATAGGTGATGTCATAGGACCCGGAGGTAAGATAATAAAATCAATCATAAATGAGACAGGAGCAAAAATAAATATAGAACAGGACGGGAAGGTAACTGTGGTGGCACCCAATGAGGAAGCTCAAAAAGAGGCAATTAGAAGAATCACAGAGTTTTCGGAAGTTCCTGAAATGGGGAAGGTTTATAAGGGAAAAATAACGAGGATTGAGAATTACGGTATGTTTGTTGAGATCTTGCCGGGAACTCTGGGACTTGTTCATATATCGGAGAT
>JALUKO010000335.1 GCA_027056525.1 Helicobacteraceae bacterium
ATGCTTATCCACCACTTTTATGTACCTTTCATAAGTTTGGACTTCTTTTTTTAAAGTTTAATATCCATCTTCTTGGGCGTCAAAATAATTTTGTGGTAATTGATACTGATGATAAAAAAAGAATTATTAAAAAAATCAACTCAGAACTACCAACACCGCTTATAGCAAGTGAGATATCTCGTTATAAAAACTCTCTTATGAGTCCTGATGATGCTTATAAACAAGCAGAACTTTTTAACTATAAACAAATTGCTGAGGTTTTTGGAGAGTATGAGAAATATTTGAATGAAAACAATCTTGTAGATTTTGATGACTTGATAGCACTGACTTACAAACTTCTTGATGAAAATAGAGAACTTGCAGAGGTAACTTCAAAAAAATACCAATATATTATGATAGATGAGTATCAAGATACAAACGAACTACAGCTTAAACTCTTGCAAAAACTTTGTACGACACACAATAATATCTGTGTTGTTGGTGATGATGATCAAAGTATCTATGGTTGGCGTGGTGCTAACATAAGAAATATCATGGAGTTTGATGAGGATTTTGAAGGTGCAAAGGTTTTTAAACTTGAAGAGAACTATCGCTCGCGTTCCCCTATATTAAATGTGGCAAATGCTCTTATAGAACATAATCGCTCGCGTTTAGGGAAGAAACTTATAGCAACTCGTGGATCTGGTGATGATGTGAGTATCCTCAATTCTAATGATGAGAATGAAGAATCAAGAAAAATTGCCATCAAAGTGAAGAAACTGCTTGATTCTGGAGTAAGTGCACAAGAGATAGCTATTTTGTATCGTGTGAATGTACTCTCACGTTCTATTGAAGAGGGACTCAATCGTGCAGGGATTGCCTACAAGCTAGTAGGTGGATTGCGCTTTTATGATAGAGCAGAGATTAAAGATCTGATCTCTTACATTCGTGTGATAACAAATTTCCATGATGATTTCTCTTTTAAGCGCATTGTGAATAAACCAAAACGTGGTCTTGGTAAGGCTAGTATAGATAAGATAGAGCTCGCAGCCCATGCAAATGATAGCTCCATATACGAGTATATTAAAAATGTACCATTAAATGAGCTTGAAGCTTTAGTGAGAAAGAAAAATGCAGCAACACTAAAAAAGTTTATTACAGATGTTGAAGATATTGCACAGATCTCTAAAGATTCTACTTATGAATTTATCGATGCACTAGAAGACACTTTTCATCTTAAAGATATCTATAAGGGGATGCAAGATGAGGCTGACCGCGTTTTAAATATGGATGAATTCTATGGTCTTTTCCGTGATTTTGTTAAAAATAATCCTGAGTCTTCATTGGATGAGTTTTTAAACGAGTTAACACTCCAAAGTGAACAAGATCAGGTAGAGGGTGAGTCTATCTACATGATGAGTATTCATGCTTCGAAGGGACTGGAGTTTGAGCATGTATTCATCATAGGAATGGAAGAGGGATTTTTGCCACTTGTTGGTGATGGAAGTGATTTAGAAGAGGAACGCCGTCTTGGGTATGTCTCTTTTACAAGAGCTAAAGATACACTTACACTCTCTCATGCTGGAAGTCGTTTTTATAAGGGACGAAGAAGTGATTTGGCAAAGAGTAGATTTTTCAATGAAGCTGGTCTATGTGAAGGCTCTTTAATTGTAGAGAAAAATACTGCTTTTAAAAAGGGTGACCTTGTACGCCATAAAATTTTTGGGACAGGACGCATTAGTGGTGTAAGTAAGTCTGGAAGAGAATTTAAATTAAGCATAAATTTTGCAGGAACTTCGCGTGAGATCCTTGCATCATTTGTAGAGAGACTATGAATCGTCTTTTTGTCGCTTATAAGCCAAGTGGAATTGGCTCAAACTTTTTTCTTTCTCAGTTGAAACGCAAGTATAAAAATAAAAAAGCGGGATTTTCCGGTACACTTGATCCTTTTGCTAAAGGTGTTTTAGTGATAGGTTTTGGCTCCCATACAAAACTGTTCCGTTTTCTCAATAAAACGCCAAAAACTTATAGAGCAACACTCTGGCTTGGTGCAAAAAGTGATTCACTAGATACTGAAATGATAGAAGATGTCGCTCTTTTAGAGGAACTTCCT
>JALUKO010000336.1 GCA_027056525.1 Helicobacteraceae bacterium
AAGATATACGAATTATTATATTCATCTACTGCTAATTTTGATGGTGCTAGTTATACTGATATTCACGCTGTTTTACCTTTTTATAAAATATTAATTATAGTGGCTTTGCTAGGATTTGTAGCCTCAGTAGTTAGTATTTTTCGAACCAAGAGTAGATTAATAATTAGTAGTATTACGCTTTATTTTTTAACTTTATTATTAAGTTTTGTATATCCAGCTATAGTGCAAAAATTGATTGTTGTACCTAATGAATTGGACAAAGAGTCTTTATATATTGAAAACAATATTAAAGCTACTCAAGCAGCTTGGAATTTAGATAAAGTAGAGAAAAGAGAACTAACTGCGGAAACAGGACTAACAAGGAAAGATATAGAAGATAATCAACTGACTATTAAAAATGTAAGATTGTGGGATCGCGACCCTCTGCTTGATACTTTTTCCCAAATTCAAGAGATAAGGACTTATTATAATTTTATATCTATTGATGATGATCGTTATACTATTAATGGTGAATATAGGCAAGTGATGACTTCTCCTAGAGAACTTAATACCCAAGCTCTGCCCCATAAAACTTTTATTAATAAACATTTGTCTTTTACACATGGGTATGGTCTTACTTTGGGGCCTGTTAATCAAGTGACTGAGGAAGGATTGCCTTTACTATTTATTAAAGATATTCCTCCTGTTTCTAATGTTGATTCTTTGCAGATCAAGCGTCCAGAGATATATTTTGGAGAAATGCCAGCTGATTACGTTTTTGTTAACACTAAAACCCAGGAATTTGATTATCCTAAAGGAGAAGAAAATGTTTTTGCTGAATACCAAGAAGAAGCAGGTGTAAAAGTTAATTCAATTTTTAGAAAAGCTCTTTTAGCTCTTAAATTTAACTCTCTGAAAGTATTTTTATCTCAGGATATAACTAAGCAAAGCAAGGCTTTATATTATAGGAATATTCAAAAAAGGGTGAGAAAGGTTTTGCCATTTCTACGTTTTGATCATGATCCTTATATTGTTATTACTAAAGAAGGAAGATTAAAGTGGATTTGTGATGCTTATACTACTAGCAGCCTTTATCCCTATGCTCAAAGGCTAGAGGGAATTAATTATATGCGTAATTCAGTTAAAGTGGTAATTGATGCTTATAATGGGAAAATGGATTTCTATTTAGCGGATAAAAATGATCCCTTAATTAAGACTTATGCTAAGATTTTTAAAGGGATATTTAAAAATTTAGAAGAGATGCCAGCTGATTTAAAATCTCATATTCGTTATCCCCAAGATATATTCGAATATCAAACAGAACTTTATAAAACTTACCACATGGAGGAAGCACAAGTTTTTTATAATAAAGAAGATATGTGGGAAATTCCTAAGTTAGATAAAGAAAAATCAAACAGTGATCCTATGATGAGACATCTGATTATGAAGTTGCCAGGAGAAAAACAAGAGGAATTTATTTTTATGGTTCCTTTTACTCCCCGTCAAAAAGATAATATGTCTGCCTGGATGGTAGCTAGAAACGATGGTGATAATTACGGTAAATTAGTAGTTTATAGATTCCCAAAGCAAAAATTGGTTTATGGTCCTAAGCAGATTAAAAATCGCATTAACCAGGATCCAACTATTTCTCAACAAATATCACTCTGGGATCAAAGAGGATCAGAAGTTATTCATGGTAATTTATTTATTATTCCTATTAAGGAGTCTATTCTTTATATTCAACCCTTATATTTACGCGCTGAAGGAGGTAAGATTCCAGAATTAAAAAGAGTAATAGTAGCTTATGAAAATAAAATATCTATGGAAAAAACCTTAAATCAAGCTTTAGATAAAATATTTGGGTCTACTCCAAAAACTGATAACAATAATAATTTTCAGGGAAATGCTACTAGTTCTACTAAAACTAACGATGAAAAACAGAATTTAGTTAAACAAGCTAATGAACATTACCAAAAAGCCATAGAAGCACAAAAAGGTGGTAATTGGTCTTTATATGGGGAGGAAATAAAAAAATTAGGAGAGATTTTAGAAAAGTTAAACCAATAATTAAAATATAATTAAAAATACCCTTTGTAAGATGAGGGT
>JALUKO010000337.1 GCA_027056525.1 Helicobacteraceae bacterium
ATATTTCTTGCATACGTGACATCATAGCCATTGGCACGAAGTACACGCACCAGCAGGTCAAAAACAAGTGCACTTTTGGCATGACCCAGATGAGCATCATCATACACTGTCGGACCACATACATACAAAGAGGCTTTGCCTTCCTCCAGTGGTTCAAATTTTCGTTTTGTTTTTTGTACTGAATCGTATAAATGCATAGAATATCCATAGTTGTGTAAAATATTTTTGCTATTCTAGCATATTAAAGGTTGTATCTCAGTTCTATATATAGCTTTGGATAAAATTTTTAAATACCAAAAGTATGCTCGTAAATACAACACAACCCACTAAAAGGTAGAGCGTGTTTTTACAACGGAGCATATCTAAAAATTTGTGTACCCCAAAAACCCTTATGGTAAGGGTGAAACTTATTATGCCGCCTATAGTGCTCGCAAGTGCCAAACCGCTCACTCCAAGTGGACCTATAAGGCTAAGCGCCATTACGGTGTATGCCCCCAAAGAGTAGGTGGCTATTTTTGCTGCATGCAGTTGCATCTCTTTTGCATAGAGCCAGAGTATGAAGAGTTTTTGAAGTCCAAAGGGTAAAAGTCCTAACATATACATCTGTAAAACGGTGGTGGTATTGGCCGTATCTTGTGCACTAAATGCACCACGCTCAAAAAGAAGCCATGTTATTTCATGTGCGAGTATAAAACCACCCAAAGTACTTGCACTCAGTAAAAATGTCAAAAACCAAAAAGCTTTGTGTAAAAATGCGAGTGCTTTTTGTTCATCTTTATTTTTGAGGTAACGTGCTATGCGCGGAAACAAAGCTATAGATGTCGCAATGGCAAACAAAGCGAGCGGAAGCTGAAAAATACGGTTGGCATAATAGAGGTAACTTATGGAACCCGTGATTAAGAAGGAGGCTAAAAAGGTATCTAAAAAAGCACTGACCTGTGCGGTGGAGTTTCCCCACATTGCCGGAAAAAAGTTGTTTCTAAACTTTTTTACATCTTTTTTTATGATCTTTGACTTCACACCCATATGTCTAAAACCACCTATGAGGAGCTTGGAGAGGCCGAGTTTGTGTATGGCTATCATATGAACAGTGAGCTGCATCATACCACCTATGATCACACCAAAGCTAAGGTAGTAAACCACTTCGCTGTGAGATTTTTCCTCAGCAAGGTACAAAGCCAATATGAGTGAGATGTTCAGAAGTGCCGTTGAGAAAGCAGAAGTGGCAAAGTGGTTCTTGTACTGGAGCATACCACTTAGAAAAGTTACGGCAAAAATGAGTGGCAAGTACCAAAAATTTATGGCAACATAGGGTGCGGCTATCTCTATGGTCTGTGCATCAAAACCTACTGCTATCGTTTTAGTAGCAAGTTCGGGAAGGAGATTGACAAGAAGTGTAATGAGCAGGATTATACTTAGAAATATTAAAAAAATATTGGCACAGAAGACACCCTTGTGCAGTGAACGGGAAAAGGCAGGGATGAAAACCTGAGTAAAAGCACCCTCTGCAAATATGCGACGAAAAAGGTTTGGAAGCTTAAAGGCTACGAAAAATATATCGCTGTAGATATTGGCACCAAGAACAGAAGCTGTAAATAAGTCTCGAACAAATCCTAAAACTCTTGAGAAAAGGATTCCAAAACTGTTTGTAAATATGGCTTTAAACATAGGCTTCTTTAGGTGGTGAATTAAAAAATAAAGTTACTTTTACGATATTTTAACAAATAATCTATTAAAATGTAGTTTTTAAATTTGGTATGGTGATTAAAATGGCATTATTTGGCTCTGACTCAAAAAAAACTACATCTATGAAAAAAGTTCGACCAACCGTTGTGCGTACACAAAATGTAGCAAAAGAGCTTATGGGTTTTGCCTCATCCTATGACATAAAAGTTGAAACGCTTGATTTTAATCTCCTTTCTGTACAAACATACACTCGTATGAATGCCGAAGGTGCGGAGGGGGAATGGGAAGAGATATCAGCAAGTGAAGTGTATGATCTTGATGATAAAACAGCACTTCTTAACCCTCACTTTGAGATAAAACAGATGTATGAAATAGAGATGTTTCAAAAAAACAAGGCT
>JALUKO010000338.1 GCA_027056525.1 Helicobacteraceae bacterium
TCTATTGTAAAGTTAGTAGAATTATATCGAAAAACAATAGTAGCAAAAAGAGCATTAATATTATGCTAACATACATTTAAGTACAATCTCGATAGAACCGTAAAAGAGATAGGATTTCGTCTTGCATCATCATGAAAAAACAGCATTTTTAAAATTTTTCATCACCTACTTTGTGAGTGTGGCACTGTTGATTTTAACCGCAGGATTTTTTTACTATATTCAGATTCAAAACCATTTCTTAAAGGTGGAGGAGTTTTCTCTTATAGAATATGCCAGACATATCAAACTTCATCTTAGTATGGATGAATACCGTGACGGGACATATTCGCACAAGTTTGTAACAAAGCCGGGGGAACACATAGATATACGAAACTTTAGTGTTTTAGATAAGAGTTTTATAAAGTATCTGCCAACTAAAAAGCCGTATTATTATCTTCAAATTATAAAGAAAAAAAGTGCCTTTGATCAAAAGCTCTTTGAATTCAAAATCAAGATATGGACACTCCAGTTTTTACTGCTTCTAGTTTTTGCTTTTATCAGTTACAAACTTGCTAAAAGTGCCTTTAGGCCACTCCAAGAGAGCATCTCGACACTTGATAAGTTTGCAAAAGATCTCATACACGATCTAAACACACCCGTCACCTCCATCAAGCTCAATATGAAACTTCTTGAAAAAAAAGAGGAATGCGCAGACAATGCAGCTTTATTAAGAGTAAAGAAGAGTGTAGAGACCATTTCAGAACTGCACGAAAACCTGACAATTTTACTGCAAGAAGAAACATTTCAACTTGAGCAGGTAAACCTCTGTAAAATCACACAAGAGATAGTTCAAATGCAGCAGCAGATATACCCAAACATTCGCTTCATTCAAGAGTGCTCAAACTTTACAGCAAGGCTCAATGTTCACGCCATAAAACAGATACTCCAAAACATTATCTCTAACGCCTGCAAATACAACACCCAAAACGGATATGTAAAAATATACAGCACGAAAGATACCCTCTCTATCCAAAACAGCGGACCAAAAATTATAAATCCGGAAAAGATTTTTGAGCGTTCGTACAGTAGTGACAAACGCAGTAGCGGCATAGGCTTGGATATTGTCAATCGCTTGGCAAGAGCGATGAACATAGAGGTCAAGGTAGAATCAGATGAACAGAGCAATACTTTTCTTTTGAGATTTCCATCATAAAAAAGACGACTAACAATCCACTAATACTCTTATAATAAAATACTCCCAATAAACATAAAAACAGGAGTTTAAAATGTTAATCAAAAAAAATACAACAATCATCTTATCGACAGCAGTAATAGGTATGTTACTTATTGGATGTAGTAGCAGTGATGGCAGTGCGACCAGTGATACGACAGGCTATTTTATAGATGCAGCAGTAGAAAATGTACACTACAAAACAAGTTCTGCAAGAGAAGGAGAGACCGATGCTCAAGGAAGATTTGAGTATAAAGAGGGGGAGAGTGTTGCATTCTCTTTAGGAAAACTTCATCTTGGAGAAACAGTACCTTCTGCAAATGGTCTTGTTACACCAAAGGATCTTTCAGATCAAAATGATACGGTTGTATTGATGCTTCAAACACTACAGTCCCTTGATAGTGACGGTAATGTATCAAACGGTATTACCATAGATCAAGAAACTATAGACAAGCTCAATACATTAGATATAAGTTACTCTATATCTGATATAAATGAGTCAACACTTATTGAGTTGGATAACCAATATAGTCTTGGCTTAGATGAAGATGATGATGGTCATTTAGATACAGATACTGATGAAGCAGTAGCACATATGAATGAGAGTGTCTATGAGTGGAACAAAGAGTATGCTCAGGAAAATAGTATGGGTATGAACTTTGATCTATCAGATTATCTTCCTTCAACAAACTTAACGCAAGAACTCAAAGATTTGTTGGCATATATGGGAAATGAGGAGAGGCTTGCTCATGATATTTACCTGAATCTTTATGATTACCATAAAGAAAACAGTGGTATTGAGATAAAACAGCTTTATAACATAGCTACAAATTCAGAGAGTGAACATATCTCTATCGTACAGTCTCTTGT
>JALUKO010000339.1 GCA_027056525.1 Helicobacteraceae bacterium
CATTAAGTATGGCATCTATGTCGCCTTTGCGATCACTGTCATTTGAGCCCTTAAAACTCTTGTGTGTGAGTTTCATCTTAGAGTCAATGAGAACAAAGCGTATATTGTTCTTGCGGTGTTGCATGCGTATCATACGCGCTACATCCATAACATCAGTACTCTTCATCATCTGTGTGTCTATGATGCGGTAACGATTCAGATCAGCAGCACCTTTCATCTGTTTTGTGTATTTGGCCATCTTCCACGCAGGCATCTCAAAACTAAAAAAGAGTGAATCAAAACCATTTGAAGTATTGTAAAGAATCTGCTTCATTATGGTTGTCTTACCGACATTTTTCTCACCGCCTATATGAACCAGTTGCGCCGGCTCTATTCCACCGCAGAGCATCTCATCGAGCTTGCGTATGCCTGTTTGTATCTTTGGCGGTTCTTGCATGTGCTCATATTCGTATATAGCCTGTTGCATAGTTATCGGTGATCCGATGCCGCTGTTTGACTCTAGGTCTTGAAGCTCCAACTCTATCATTGCCTGAACCGCATCAGCTGTTGCATTCTCTTCCATAAGCAGATTCTTTATTTTATTGGTAATTGCATGGAGTGTTCGCTTGCGTGAGAGCTCTTTGAGCTGCTCAACATATGGATCGATGTTTCCTACTGGGTTTTGCATCAAAACAGCGAGCATTACTTGCTCATCCCAAAGTTTTGCTTTTTCAAGCTCTGACTTTATGAACTCTTCATCTATCGGTTTATTTGCTATTTGAAGTGTGTTTATGGCGTTGTAGATGTTTTGATGTGCCGGAAGATAAAAGAGATCTGCTTTGAGTTGCGTGAGTATTGCATCACTCTCATCCGGTGTGAATGCATTTATGGCTGAGCTGAGAACTGTCTGCTCAAAAGCCAGGTTATAAAACTCCATTACAGACCTTTAAACCCATTTGCTTTTAAAAAGCGTTTTGTTTTTGCATAGTACCAAAACTTGAAGTCACGACCTAAAAAAGGCAGAGACAAGATAAGTCTGTTTATCATAAGTGCTATTTTGCATTTCATTTGTTATTCCTGTTACAAATAAAGCTTTTGTAATGCCTGCCAGCCCTGTAACAGGAATGAAGTACGACTGGCATTACAAAAGGTACTTTGAGCACTTATGGTACAATTTCAATGTTTGTACTTTTTAGTGCAACGCGGTTAAGGGTAGATGGTGTCGGTCGCCAAACTTTCAGCCATCTATCCACCTCTTAGATCTGCGAACAGACCTAAAAGGTAGATCCTTTTAGTATTTTCTCGCTCCTGGAGCATTTTCTAGCGGACATCCAAAACCTTTGTAAAAATATCGCACATGTGTCCCTGTTCTTTGCTTGTTTGTCTCTTCTAGTACCATTAACGGGCACTCTACTCCAGCCTCTTCAAACTTCTTTTTCAGGTCAGCTACACGCTGCGTGACATGACGCACTCCAAGTGCATAGGCTTCATCGTATGTAAGTGATTTACCGGCTGCGAACTGTGTGTGCAGCAGAAGTGGAGTTGATCCGCGTTTAAATGTTAGTTTTGCCATACCCTACTCCTCATTACTTTTTTCAAGCATCACTTCAAGCTTACGCTCGATGCTTCGTAACTCTTTGAGAGCTTCGCCTATTGCGTCTGCTTCTTTGGTATCTATCTTGCCATCTTCAACGGCGTCTTTAGTGAGTTTTGAGAGGTTTCCTGTCGCTATATCTATGTTTAGAACACCAAGCAAAACCTCATGTAGAACATTTCCACCATCTGGCATAGTTTCTATTGGATCGTAAACCATAAGCCCACGCTCAGCACACATCGTCTTTAAGATGCTGTCATCATCTGTAAGCTCACACAATGCAAGCACTTCCTCAACTGTAAAGCAGTTCTTAGGGTCCATCTTGAGCTTATTGTCAAGTGTGCCTTTTACTATGCCAAGCTCATCGGCGATGTCTTCACGACCTAAACCGTTTGTAAGGCAATGCTTGCGTATGACTTCTCTTGCTGTTTTTGTGATGTGTTGGTTTTTACCTAAGTACATTTAAGCTCCTTTTGCAGTTGCTTGTTGTGGTTGGCGTGGTGTAC
>JALUKO010000340.1 GCA_027056525.1 Helicobacteraceae bacterium
TTGTTTTCAATATCATCATTTGTCGCATACTGTGCATCTACAGTAAAGGCAAACATATGTTTTCCCCAGTTCTTTTTTGCTGAAGCATCAAGGTTGAATGTTTGTGTTCTTGTATTTCCCTGCGTATCAATAAATCCAAGCTCTGTATGTGTTACAAGTTTGCTCTCTGGCGCAGCGGCCATAACGACTGAAGATGCTACAAGAGCACTAAGTAAAATTTTTTTCATCTTTTTTTTCCTTTTATTTTGATTCAATTTGATTTGTGTGAACATCCATTTGAGGGTAAGGGATAGAGATACCTTTTTCATCAAATGTGAGTTTTACTTTTTCTATGAGGTCAAAGTGAACACCCCAATAGTCTTCACTTTTAACCCATGCACGACTTACAAAGTTTACACTTGAGTCAGCAAGTTCGCTCACTGCAACAAAAGGTGCAGGATCTTTTAGGATTCTATCGTCTGCTTCTAAAAGTTGCATTAAAGTTTCTTTTGCAAGTTTAAGATCATCATCATAACCGATACCAAATACATGATCAACTCTTCTTGTATCTTTGGTAGAGTAGTTTGTAATATTTCCACCGATGATAGCTGAGTTAGGCACAATGATGGTGCGATTGTCTATAGGGGAGATAATGGTTGAGAAAAGGTTGATATCTTCAACAGTACCCGTAGCGCCGCCGGCATCTACAAAATCACCGATCTTAAACGGACGAAACAAGATGATAAGAACCGCTGCTCCAATATTTGCCAAAGAACCTTGCAGTGCAAGACCAACAGCAAGAGATGCCGCACCAAATACTGCAATGAAAGATGTTGTGTTTACACCAATTGCGTTTAATGATGCAAGAATTACCATAAGTAACAGCATAAAGTAAACTATACTCTCTGCAAACTCTGTAAGTGTTCGATCTACTTCTGCTTTTAGCATCATCTTTTTGACTAAAAGGCTGAGTTTTTTTGTTATCCATTTACCTATTACAAAAATAAGTATGGCGGCAATGATTTTTAGGCCGTACTCACTGGCATACATAACAGCCAGATCTGTGTATTTTGATACATCCATGGTTTTTCCTTGTTTTTTTGAATTGTATCAAAAAAACTCTAAAGGGTATCTTTGAGAGTTAAAAAGTCTTTGATTTGTCTTTAATTAAAAAAAGTACATACTCTATTGTTTGTAAGCAGTTCAATAAACTGCTCATTTGGCAGAGGTTTGGAGCAGATGTAGCCCTGACCCTCATTACATTCAAGTTCTTGAAGAAATTGTATCTGTTCTTGAGTCTCTATCCCCTCTGCGGTGATCTCCAGTCCCATAACTTTTGCAAGAGCTATAATGATCTTTGTGATCTCAACATCATCATCATTGTGAGGTATATCATCTATAAAAGATTTGTCAATTTTAAGACGCGATAAAGGAAGTTGTTTCAGATAGCTCATGGAAGAATAGCCGGTACCAAAGTCATCCATGGCGATATCTATACCTATCTCACGAATTTTATGAAGAACTTCAAGTGCTTTGTTGCTGTTTTCATACACATAACTTTCTGTCATTTCAATCTCAAGAGACTGTGGTTTGATACCGGCATTTTTGATAGCATTTTGTAAAGTTTTTATGATATTGTGCTGGGAAAATTGTATATTGGAGACATTGACACTTACTTGAGAGATGCAAAGACCCAGCTCTTCCCACATCGCAAAATCTTTACACGCCTGCTCGATCACCCATGCCCCGATGTTTATGATCTCTCCACTCTCTTCTGCCAGTGGTATAAACTGATCGGGTGTGACAAAGCCAAGCGTTGGATTTTCCCAGCGGATAAGTGCTTCTGCCGCATAGATCTTTCCATTCTCAAGTGAGAATTTTGGTTGATAATAGAGTTTAAACTCATTTTTGTTGAGTGCTTCTTTGAGTTCTTTCAGCATTTTTGTACGGTTCTCAAGTGAAACACTTAACTCTTGAGAGAAAAATTGATAACGGTTTTTTCCGTTGTCTTTTGCATTGTACATCGCAATATCGGCATTTTTAAGAAGTGTCATGGAATCTCTTGCATCATCAGGGTAGATGGCGATACCGATACTTCC
>JALUKO010000341.1 GCA_027056525.1 Helicobacteraceae bacterium
ACACAATACAGTCGTAGTCACTGAAAAGGACTCTAAACTCAATGCCTATGCACAAGTAAATAGCATGAAAACATTTGAGATACCAAAAAATGTAGGAGGAAGATTTTCCGTTTTCTCAGCAGTAGGACTGCTTCCTTTGGCAATAGTAGGTATAGATATAGATGAACTTCTAAAAGGTGCAAGAAAAACGTCTGAAGATTTCTTTGGTAAAAAAGATTTTTATTCACGTATACTCAAAAAAGCACGATTCTTGGTTGAATACAAATACAGCTTTAACATCAATGTAGTCTTTTCCTACTCTTCAAGACTTGAAGGTTTTAACAAGTGGTATATTCAACTTTGGGGAGAGAGTTTAGGAAAAGTTGACATCAACTCTACAAGACAGGGACTCACTCCAATAGGAATCATCGGACCGATAGATCAACACTCCTTTTTACAGTTGATTATAGAGGGAAGAAGAGATAAAACAGTGACTGTCATAAAAGTAGAAAATTTTGATAATGATCTTAAAATCCCAGATATAAAACTTGAAGGATTAGAAGAGTTAGATTATTTAAATAATATCGCTTTCTCTGACCTTATAAATAAACAAGCAGATGCAACGATAGAATCTATAAACAGTGTAAATGATATTCCCTGTGATGTGATCACAATAGATGGAGTATGTGAAAGTGCAATAGCCGCACTAATGTATGAGTATGAGCTCCTTACATCCCTTTGTGCAAAATTTATGTATATAAATGCTTATAATCAACCTGGAGTTGAGAATGGAAAAATCATTTTAAAGAAAAAACTTAAAAGATTTGACAATTTGTCATAAAACTTTACATAAATAATAAAAACTGATACTATACATCTGAATTTAACAGAAAAAGGGGTTAAGATGAAAATTTTAGCTATATTGGTTTTAGGGTTTAGTATGATGTTTGGTGCAGTTGATATTAACAGTGCTAGTGTGAAAGAATTGAGTATTTTAAAAGGCATAGGTAGCAAAAAAGCGGAGTCTATTGTGGCTTATAGAAAAGCACACTGTTTCAAAAATGTGGATGAAATCACAAAAGTTAAAGGAATAGGTAAAAAATTTCTTCAAAAAAATAGAGAAAACCTAAAAGCAGGCATTTGTAAGAAATAATACAAATAATTGAATCATTCAAATTATTTAGCTATACTTACTATATGAAAAAAGCATTTACTTTATTAGAATTAGTTTTCGTTATTGTTGTGATAGGTATTTTAGCTGCAGTTA
This sequence comes from Helicobacteraceae bacterium, assembly GCA_027056525.1. Classification (GTDB taxonomy): domain Bacteria; phylum Campylobacterota; class Campylobacteria; order Campylobacterales; family Sulfurimonadaceae; genus Sulfurimonas. The sequence continues at coordinate 1,247 of JALUKO010000341.1, forward strand.
TTTTACCTCGTACTAAAACAAATCCTGTGCAGGAAGCAGCTGTGCAGGTTTTGTCTCACATACGGTATACGCAGCATTTGGCATTAATAGATGATAAATATGACTCTAGTGATGCTAATTGGTATAAAAAAAGATGGCAAATAGTTTTTAGTTCAAATGCCTCATCAGATAACCAATGGGGTTATACAATCTTTGCAGATACTGTTGGTGGTAGTACAGGAAACCCTAATAAAGATGAAATAGCTATAAATCCACAGAATCCTCAGCAACGTATGACTGGAGGACAGACTGCATCAAATGATTTAGATATCAATGATGCTACATTTATTGGAATGAATAAATTAAATTTAGGTAAATCATATAGCATTACAAATGTGACCTTTTCTAATTCATGTCAAGTAAATGGTAGCACTAGAATAGCTTTTGATTATATGGGACGGCCAATCAAAGGAAATTTAAGTTCCAATGCTTCAGCATATGATGCAAATGATTTAATACAAAATGATTGTAATATTACATTAACAGACGGAACTGAAACTGCTACAATTCAAATTACTCCAGAAACAGGCTATGCAAAAGTAATTTTCTAGTTTAATTCGAAACTTCTTGCAGTGGCTTAAAAACATTAAGCATCTTATAAGCAAATTCCCCCTATAATTCCCATCCACAAACAGAGAGACCTAAAGTTTAGGTTGCGAAATAACTGTTTGAGATCATTGAAAACTAAGCAAGTAAGAGACTGGGAGTAACTACCTAAGTTATCTTATTTAGAAATAACTAATATAACAACAACCGTCTATTCTATTTTGAATTCTAGCTATTAATTTA
>JALUKO010000342.1 GCA_027056525.1 Helicobacteraceae bacterium
GCATGATGGCACAACAAACCCAAATAGACACAACTTCAAACAATATTGCAAATGTAAATACTATAGGATATAAAAAACAAAGAGCAGAGTTTGCAGATCTTATGTATCAAACCATGGAATATGCCGGAACCGCAACGAGTCTCAATACCTCCTCGCCAACCGGTATAGAGGTGGGACTTGGAGTAAGACCCACCTCTATAACCAAAGAGTTTACGCAGGGCAATTTCAAAGAGACAGGAAACAACCTCGATATGGCTATTACAGGTAACGGTTTTTTCCAGGTTGAACTGCCTGACGGTACGACCGCCTATACAAGAAATGGGGCATTTAAGCTTGATGCTGACGGAAATATAGTAAATTCTGACGGATACAAACTGATACCACAGATAGTAGTACCGGCTGATACAACGGCTATCTCTATAGGAACGGACGGTACAGTTTCAGTTTTGCAGGCAGGTCAGACACAAATGTCACAAATCGGACAAATAGAGCTTGCAAACTTTGTAAACCCTGCAGGACTTCACTCTTTGGGAAATAACAACTATATCAATACTTCAGCTTCAGGAGATGCGATAACAGGAACTCCCGGACTTAACGGAATAGGTGAGATAAGAGAAGGGTTTGTCGAAATGAGCAATGTCCAACTTGTTGAAGAGATGACAGACTTGATAACAGGACAAAGGGCATACGAGGCAAATTCAAAAGCCATAACAACATCAGATCAAATGCTTCAAACCGTCAATCAGCTTAAGAGGTAATTCGTGACTCGTGATTAGTTGAGGAGCTTTTCAAGCTCCTCTTTTTTTTCTTCTACCTCAAGATAAACTTCAAGCAACTCGTCAAGTTTTTGCTCATTTTCTTGTAAGTTTTTGTATAACTCTTCAAGTCCTTTTTGTTTGTAACATTCGGGGTTACTGAGACAATCATTTATATCTTTGATTTTATTTTCCAACTCTTCGATTTTTGCCGGATACTCTTCGAGGATTTTATTTTCTTTATAGCTTAATTTGGTTTTTGTTTTTACTCTTTTTGGGGGCTCTTTTTTATGAAGTTCCTGTTCAAATTTGTTAAGCTCATCAAGCTCTTTTTCTATCTCAAGATATTCGCTGTACTCACCATGGCTCTCTTCAACAACACCGTTTCCTTTAAGTATGAAAAGTTTTCTTGCAATTTTATCTACAAAGTATCTGTCATGACTTACAAATATAAGTGCACCCTGGAAGCTTTGGAGATACTCTTCAAGTATATTGATAGTCGGTATATCGAGGTCATTTGTCGGCTCATCAAGTATAAGACAGTCATACTCTTTGGTAAACAAAAGCGCCAAAGCGACTCTGCTTTTTTCGCCTCCGCTTAAAACTCCTATCTTTTTATCAAGATGCTCTTTTGGAAACAAAAAGCTTTTTAGGTAGCCGTAAACATGCATATTTCTTCCTCTTACATCGACTCTGTCACCTCCGTTTGGACAAAATGTCTCTATAAGAGTTTTATCATCATCAAGCATAGCTTTATCCTGGTCAAAATATCCTACTTTAAACTCTCCTCTTTTTATGATTCCGCTGTTTGGTTTTAATTCACCCAAAAGCAGTTTTAAAAATGTGGACTTGCCTGTACCGTTTTTTCCTACGACTGCTATCTTGTCAAGTTGTAAAATCCTTGTTGAAAAGTTTTTTATAAGGTTTTTTTCACCCAAAGTTATAGATATATCATCCAGCTCATAGAGCATCTTTTTTCTGTTTTTGCTTTCGTTTTGGTTGAAGTTTTTTTGTTCTCTTTGGAGTTGAAGTTCTATCTTTCTTATAAGTGAGGGATTTTTTTTGGCTTGTTCACGAAGCTCTAAAACTCTTTTTTTTCTGCCTTCATTTCTTTTGAGCCTTGCTTTTACACCTCTGTTTAGCCACTCCTCTTCACTTTTTAAAAGTTTCAAAAGATTTTCATGGCTTTTTTGCATAGATTTTAAAAGCTCCTCTTTGGCTTTTAGATAATTGCTGTATCCCCCTTTGAAACTTCTTATCTTGCACTCATCTATCTCGATAACCCTGGTAGCCAAAGAGTCTATGAA
>JALUKO010000343.1 GCA_027056525.1 Helicobacteraceae bacterium
CTCTATCCCTATCTCTATCCCTATCCATTCTCACTCATCACGCATCACTCATCACGCTTCACCACACGACACATTATTCACTATTCACTGTTCACTATTCACTATTCACGCATCACGTTTCACGCATCACGCATCACGCATCACTCATCACGCATCACGTTTCCCCAATTTTCGATTGGGGCTGTATTTTTTAAATTTATATGCTATAATAGCATCGATTAGATGGTAGTTCTGATTAATTATATAAAAACAGGAAAACAGGTATGAACTCAAGACAAAAAGTTATGCTCATCCTTATAGGTTTATTTCTCACTTTTTTTATCTCTATGGTTGTTATCATCACCGTTAACTTTCGGGATTTTGGTATGCACGGTGCGGAAAAACGTGCTTTGCTCACTGCTGAAGTTGTCAAAGGTGGACTTACGGCACATATGGTAAACGGGATGATGGACAAACGCTCCTACTTCTTAAGCCAGATAGAAAATATTGAAAATATTCATGCCATCTGGATAGCACGCTCCCCTATCGTTATCAAACAGTTTGGTGAAGGGATGAACAACGAAATAGCCCGAGATGAGATCGACAAACAGGTTTTACAAACGGGAAAAATTGCCAAAGAGATGACCGAGACTACCACAAAAAGTACTTTAAGGATGACTATCCCATTTGTTGCTTCTGCATTTGGCACACCCAACTGTTTAAGATGTCATGATGCAAAAGAGGGTGACGTTCTTGGTGCGGTAAGTATGGTGATCGATGTAAGCGATGTAAGAGGAAGCAGTTTTAGTACGGTTGGTTATATCTCTGCCATTGCCATCATTATTATGTTAATTATCCTTTTGGTTGTAAATAAATTTTTAAAACCCTACCTCAACATCTTTTACTCCATCAAAGAGGTTATGACAGCTGCATATGATGGTAACTATTCCAAAAGAGTGGATGGCGGTAAACTATTTGAGAGTAAAGCAGTTGCGGATATGCTCAACTCACTCCTCTCAAAACTGCAAAAAGTGTTTGATGAGATCGATAACAAAGTGTATATTTTCTTGAGAAACAAAAACAAATCCAACAACTATGATCCACTTATCAATATAAATAACACGATCAACCAACTCTCTGATATCTATAAATTTAAACAAACTATTGAGCATGATGAGGAACTTCAAGATATTTATGAGAGGCTTGCCTATGTTTTTTCCAACAAATTTAATATAGAAGATTTTTCTATCATAGAAGCAGACAGACTCAGCGGTATGAAAACAATCGTTTACACTACAAAAGGATGCCACTGTACCGTAGAAGACGGTGTTTGTAGAGCTGACAGAATCAACCTTATCGTGGATTCCACTATTTTTGACAAAACTTGTGACAAATTTTTGGAAGATGAGGAGTCTGAGTATCTATGTATCCCTTATTCGATCTCAAATGAGCTCAACCTTATCATATCTATTGTGACGAGAACAAAAGAAGAGGGTACAAGAATTAGAAACCTTGTTGGAATGATAGAAGATTATGTAGCAACTGCCCAACCTGCCATTGTAAGTAAAAAACTTATGCAGATCCTTAACAAAATGGCAAGAATCGATCAACTTACCGGCATGTTCAACCGCAAGTATCTTGATGAATTTGCAGAAACATCTATACCTCAGGCTCTACGCACTGAAACACCTTATGGTGTTTTAATGATCGATATTGATTTCTTTAAAATGATCAATGATACCTATGGTCATGATGTCGGTGATGAGGGGATTCGTATCGTCTCACGCGTTATCAAGGACTCTATCCGCAAATCTGATATTGCTATCCGTTTTGGTGGTGAGGAATTTATCGTGCTTCTTTATAACTGCAATAGAGAGTACCTGCGAGAAGTTGCTGAGAAGATCCGTGTGAACTTTGCAAAACAGGTCATCTCTGCCGGAAATGAGAGTTTTAGTAAAACGCTTAGTGTCGGAGCAGTTATGTTCCCTGATGACAGTGAGAGTATTTGGAAGTGTATCAAGTATGCAGATATGTCACTCTACTATGCTAAAGAGCATGGTCGTAACCAGGTTGTTGTTTATGATCCTGAGATCATTAAAGATGCCTCTATGAAAGATCAATTCTAAAAGAATTGATCTTAAAAAACCTTTTCTATTTCAAACCCATCTTCGCCGGATTTAAAATATTGTTTGGATCAAATGCTGCTTTAATGGACTTAAATAAAGCCATCTCTTCATCGCTAAATGCCATAGACATATAAGGAGCCTTTGCAAGCCCTATACCATGCTCACCTGAGAGGGTTCCCCCAAGATCAACAGTTGCCTGAAACACCTCTTCAATAGCTTTATAAGCGATCTTTACCTGTTCAGGGTCTTTGCCGTCAACCATAACATTGGTATGCACATTTCCATCACCTGTATGCCCAAAACATGGGATTTTTACATCATATTTCTCAGCAATAGCATAAAACTTTTCCAAAAGTTCCGGAAGCACGGCACGAGGCACTGTTACATCTTCATTGAGCTTTTTGCTTCCATAAACACTCAGTGCAGGCGAAGCATTACGACGAGCGAACCAGATATCTGCCGCTTCTTGATCGTCACGGGCTATTTGAAAATCACTGCAGCCGTTTTCACGAAAAACTTTCTCAATTTGAGCCAGTTGAAAGTTCAAGTCTTCTTCCAGATTGCCATCAACATCAGTGACCAAAAGAGCACCCGCATCTACAGGAAGTCCTTTACTAAAGGTCTGCTCCACAGCACGGATGGTAAGGTTATCCAAAAACTCCATAGCAACAGGAGTGATACCACTTGCCATTGTTTTATACACTGCTTCCATAGCTTCATGCACAGTTGGAAAGATCCCCATCGCTGTTTTGGTAAGTTTAGGTTTTGGGATCAGTCTGAGTGTAATCTCGGTCAGTACCGCCAGTGTTCCTTCAGAAGCGATCAAAATACCGCTTATGTTATAGCCTGCTACATCTTTGATGGTGCGTTTTCCCGCTTTTATCACATCACCGTTTGGAAGCACGGCGCGTGTTGCCATCACATAGTCTTTTGTTATGCCATATTTTGCAGCACGCATACCACCGGCATTTTCACTGACATTTCCACCGATTGTTGAGTACTCCTGACTTGCCGGATCTGGCGGATAAAAGAGACCAAGCTCCTCTACTGCACGTTGCAAATCCATGTTAATAACACCCGGTTGCACGATAGCGACCATATTTTTCATATCGATCTCAAGTATCTTGTTCATATGTTTTTCCATCGCAAGCACTATGCCACCAGAACTAGGAAGTGCTCCACCCGTAAAACCACTCCCTGCTCCACGAGGAACTATAACGATTTGATGTTCGTTACAGTATTTTAAAATGGCACTGACATCCTCCTCATCACGGGGAAATATTACAGCATCAGGTTCAAAATGCTCACGTGTCGCATCATATGAGTATGCTATAAGATGTGCTTTATCACTGTAAATATTTTCATCACCCACTATAGAGCTAAAATGCTCTATATGTTTTTTATCTATCATATTTTATCTCCTGTATCAGCATTTTTGAGCAGATTTTTCACCGCCTCTATTTTGGAATTTTTTACTATATCCAAAAGGTTGCTGTTATCTTTGTTAAACTCTAGCATAAGTTTGTAATAATGTGGCTCATAGCTTGTAAGCGGATCACTCCCCTCTCCCCACCAAGCTTCATCAATATGCTGCACTCTTGTATAAAAAGGAAGTTCCTCAGAAGTTTGCTTCAGTGGTGCTTTGGAGATATTTAATATCTTAAAACTTCTGCAATCAAGGGTAAATACATTCTCCTGCAGATAAAAAAACACTATCCCCACAGAAGTAGCACTGCACATCTCATAAAAATCACTCTTAAGCGGTGTTGGGTGTCCGTTGTTTGAGAGTATGGTTGCAAACAGATCCGGATGGATCCACTGAATGTTTTTTGTATTTTTAGTGATCTTGTAGTATATCTCTTCATCCGGCGATATTAAAAGTGCTCTGGAGTATCCAAATGCCAGCACGGCGATATCACCGGGACGAACTTCCCATTTTCCTTCCGGAAGTGCATTGTTTTTCAGACCGTCAAATTCACTCAGAGCGAGTGTCGCGATTTTTGTATCTTTATCATAGCTACTCACCACTGCATTTTTCAAGATACTGGTATGTTTTGCACTTAACCTGTGAAAAACAAATCCGCTCATCCCTATATCTATTTTATCGATTTTTATGCTGGCTTGTGTCTGCTCTTTATTTACACTTAGTAGCGGGGATTCAAGTACATTGGCAAATAATGTTATTCCCGTAACAAAAAGTAAAAAGATATATTTCATATGTTTTCCTAAGAGTTTAATGTAGTGAGATTATATCAAACAAACCTCAGACTAAGCCAAATTTTGTTAAAGTTTCAAAATTATTTATTTTAGGGTTATCTGAGTGATACGATATTTCATACTATTTTTATTTCTATTTAGCGCAGTTTTTGCCTCAAGTGTTCAAGACTTTCGTTGGAAAAGCGGAGAGACCTATCTGGTGTTTTTAGAAAAAAACAAACTGCCTCTCAAAGAGCTATACTACAACCTTGACAAAGATGATCAAAAACTTACAGAAGAGATACGCTCAGGTGTGAACTGCCAAATTCTCAAAGACACTAATGACACTATACAACAAGTACTCATCCCTATGAATGATGAGCTTCAGATCCACATCTACAAAAACAATGGCTCTTACAAGTTTGAGGCGATCCCTATCATCAGTGAAACAAAAACGGAGTCCTTCACCATAAAGATCAACCACTCTCCCTACCTCGATATCATCAAGGCGACAGGTTCGAAAAAACTCGCTCAAATTTTTGTCGCAAGTTTCAAAAACTCTCTAAACTTTAAAAGGGACCTTCGCAAAGGAGACACTCTTGCCCTGCTTTATGAGCAAAAATATCGCCTTGGAAAACCCTTTTCTATGCCGATTTTAAAAGTTGCCATGATAGAGATGCGAGGGAAAAAGCACTACATATACCTCAACAAAGATGACAGATATTATGATGAAAAAGGGCATGAGGTGGAAGGATTTTTACTTGCAAAACCGGTAAGAAATGCAAGAATATCTTCAAGATTTACAAAACGCCGCTACCATCCGGTTCTTAAAAAATACCGCGCCCACCTTGGTGTTGACTACGCTGCAAGACGTGGAACACCCATAGTTGCAGCCGGAAGCGGACGCATCATATTTGCCGGAAGAACAAGGGGGTATGGAAACCTTATCAAAATTCGCCATTCTGATGGTTACATGACCCTCTATGCCCATCAAAAATCTTTTCGCCGCGGTATCAGAAAAGGCAAATATGTAAAAAAAGGACAAACGATCGGCTATGTCGGTACGACCGGTCTTTCCACAGGACCCCATCTGCATTTTGGTCTTTACAAACATGGCCGTGCCATTAACCCGCTCAGAGTTGTTCAGGTCACTACAAAAAAGCTCAAAGGCAAAGAGAAAAAAGCCTTTATAAAACTTCGCGATAATTACAATAAACAGATACAAAAAATTATAGAAGACAATATCACCTATAAAAAGCCAAAAGCTATAGAGAAAACTTGCTACATCTACACCAAAAAACAAGAAAAAAAAGTAGATCCTAATGGTTAAGATAGACTCTGTATCCCCACTTGAGAGTGCGAAATTTATCAAACCAATTCGCATAAACTACACCCAAAACAATACGAAAAAAACATGGGAAGCGGTGCTAAGTCATAACAGTGTAAGCACACTCATATACCACACACAAAAGCAGGCCTTTATTCTCGTCAAGCAGCTTCGCATCACTGTGCTTAATGCCAACAAAACAGAGGGTTACACCTATGAGCTGTGTGCAGGGATCATCGATAAAAAGATCTCCGATCTGCAAATCGCCAAGGAGGAGATCCTAGAAGAGTGTGGTTATGATATCCCCCTGCAAAATATACAAAAAATCACCTCCTACTATACCAGTGTCGGTATCTCAGGTGCCAAACAAACTCTCTACTTTGCACAGTGTGATGAAAGTATGAGGGTCAATGACGGTGGCGGTTTGGAAGATGAGGAGATAGAAGTTATCTACATTCCATTACAAGAAGCAAAGAGCTTTATGTTTGATGAAAGCTATCAAAAAACACCCGGACTTATCATGGCATTTTACTGGTTTTTTGACAACACTAAACTTACCCAAACTCTATAGGGTCCATATCGATCTCAGCCAGATCCACCTTACACATCCTGAGAGCTTTCATGATATCGGTGCTTTTATCAGCTCGAAGCAGTATCTCAAATCTGTACTTGTTGGCTATTTTTTCCAAAGCACACTTACCCGAGCCTACCACTTCTACAAAAGAGAGGCCTTGAAGCATATCTGACATCTTATGCATCTGCTCTTGTGCTTTGAGTCCGTTTTTATGGGAAAACAAAACACGACACAACTTTTTATAAGGGGGATAAAGTTCTTTTCTAAACTCTTTTTCCGCTTCTAAAAATGCCTCATAATCATCCACATATGTTTTAAAAAACTCCTCGTTAAAGGTTTGTACGATCACTTTTGCATTTTTTTTGCGTCCACTGCGTCCTGCGACCTGCAAAAGCGAGGAGAGTGCTTTTTCTCTGGCTCTGTAATCACTCATGTTTAGCATATTATCCATACCCAGTACAACTGCCAAAGTGACACCGTGATAGTCATGCCCTTTTGAGAGCATCTGCGTTCCTACGAGTATATCCGTTTTTTTATCATTAAAGCGTTGGAGTGCCTTTTTAAGTTTGTTTTGTGTGGTAATAACATCACGGTCAAACTGCTCTATCTTTGCCTCTTTGAACTCCTCTTGCAAGTTCAGTACCGCCTCGGCTGTTCCTATGCGTGAACTCACAAGTGCATTACTTTGACACTTTGGACAGACTTGAGGTATAGCCTGTGTATAGTTACAGTAGTGACATTTGAGCGCATTACTTTTTTGATGTATGCTCATCCCTACACTGCAA
>JALUKO010000344.1 GCA_027056525.1 Helicobacteraceae bacterium
TGGTGCGTTTAGTATGCTGTGGATCTCTCGTCAGAAACATCTGCCTGTAGGTCAAAGTTCAGACCATAGTTACAATAAATTTGCAGGCATGATAAAAACTGCTCCAGTAGCGGCAACAATTATGGGTCTGTTTATGTTGAGTTTAGCCGGTCTTCCACCGTTTGCACTCTTTTGGGGTAAACTTTATATGATTAGTTCGGCTGTAACAGCAGGCTATACTGTGCTAGCATTAATTATGGCACTTAATTCCGCTATTGCCGGGTATTACTATCTAAAACTTATTGTGTATATGTTTATGAAAGAGCCGGTTGTTAATCAAGATGGTGCTGTTTATGTTGCAAATGCTACATTGTCATTAAAAACCATCATCGGTTTTGCAGCTGTAGGAACTATTTTTGCTGTTATCGTTGTAAACCCACTTTTAGAGTTTATTACAGCATTTGTATATAACAGTGGATATTAATATAAACGTATAGTATAAAGGGGAGAGAATTGTTAAAATGGTTACTCTTACTTCTTCTTTATACAAATTTTTTCACAACGCTCTTTGCTCTTGAGGTAACACTTCAAGGAGCAAAAGAGAACTTTTCCGAGTACTCAACACTTCACGTGAGAGATGCCAATCCCTTTTTATGCCAAGAGATTACAAATGATTTTGAGGTAGTTACAAAAATAGTTTGTGCCTTTTCACAAGAGCCATCTAAAGAGTTTACTAAAATTCAGAATGACTTTTTTGAAATTGATACACAAATGCAGAAAAAAACATTTTTTTTGATAATCAATCCTTTTTATAAAATGCAGCTTTTCCCCATGGTATTTGATTTGAGTGAGGAAGATACCGTATATACAGCAGATGTAAAACTTGCAAAACATTGGATGATCGTTGGATATAAAGAAAAACTCCCTCTTATCAAACACAGAAAAAATGTTGAGAAGTCTATCAATTTTCCATTTACGCTCACAAGTGACATGCTTCCATATGTAGGAGGTTTAGATATAAAAGGTAATCCTGTACATATTAAGAGGGTAAAAGATGTAAGCGATTACATCAAGATTAAGAAGTACTTTAAAGAAAAAAAATATGACCTTTGTTTAAATCTTATAGGTGAAGTGATGTCAGAGTATCCTGATTCACTCTTTAGAGGGGAGTTGCTTTTTTATAAGATACGAGTTTATGCAAAACTAAAAAATTATGATGATCTTATAGCAACTTCCAAAGAGTATCTCAAAGAATACTCATCAGATGAACATGTGCCCGAAGTGTTGGCACTAACAGCTCAGGCATACTCAAAAATCGGTTTAAGTACGGATGCTGATTACTTTTTTGACAGACTCTTTAGTGAGCACAAAAACTCTAAATACACACAATGGGGTTATATTTATATGGGCAATATGCTTGAAGAGGCAGGCTCATCAAGCAAGGCAGTTGGTTTTTATGAAAAAGCTTTAAATGAAACCAATGATATAGAGGTTGCAGTAACAGCTGCTTATGCACTTGCAAAGTATAAGTTAAACCATTCAAAAGTAAAAGATGCTGCTACTTATGTCATGAAAATCATCAAAGCAAAACCGGACTTTTTTATGCAAGACCTCAAAACCTCTTTAGATATGATGAACGGCTTTGCTCAGGAGGAGGACTATGTAACAGCTGCAGCAATTGCCAAAGCGATAGTTGACGCATCAAGTCCGGAGCTGGATCAGTATGAGGAACTTCTAAAAAATGTAGGAATTTGGCTTGCTAAGACAGATCAAAAACAAGAAGCACTCGATGCTTTAAACAGATATTTGCAAACGTATAAATATGGAACATATGAAGAAGATGTGCAAGCAGCCAAAGATTCTTTGTTTTTTGAAAGTGAAGATGAAAACTTGACAACTCGACTAAAAAAATATAATGAACTCATTGATATTTACGGTGATGACACTATTGGTGAGCGTGCTGTTTATGAAAAAGCCAAACTACTCTTACACAATAAGATGTATGGTGATATTTTAGCAATGAAAGACTCTTTGGTATCACTTGAAAAAGAAAAATATCCTGATGTAGAAGATATTATCAACCAGTCTGTGAAAGGGCTGATGGAGCTTTCTCTTAAAAATAAAAAGTGTCAAGAGGTGTTAAATCTCTCAAATGAGTACAATATAAGCCTCTCAGATCGATGGGATGACGGGATCTATGAGTGTGCAATGAAAGGTGGAGATTTTGTCTTGAGCAAGAAAATAGTTTCTAAACATTTAAATGCCAAAGATCTCAATGCAAGAAAAAAATGGCTCTATAGATATATAAATGTTGATTTTGCAACCGGAAACTACAGTGAAGTTATAGAAGCTTCCAAAGAACTTATTATATTGATAGAAGAGGATAAAAACTCACAATATAATGAGGTGTACCGAATACTTTTTGATGCATATCAGAGAGTTGAGAAAAAAAATAAACTGATTGAAGTTATTACGAAGATACAAGAGACATTTGGACTCTCTTACAAAGATATTGAGCGATATGTTGCTGTTATGGCACTTGGAAGTGAAAGAAAAGATGTGAACATGGTGATCAAGTACGGTGATGATGTTATGAAGATTCAGAACTCTTCAAACTCTTATGCTCAAAGTCCTTTTGTTGAGTTTACACTTTATCAGGCTTATGTGGATAAAAATGATTACAACAAAGCCCTAGAGATCATTAAATCTCTTGACACACTGAACTTAACACCTGCTCAGCGAGCTCGTCAAAAATACTTACTTGGAAGTGTGTATGAAAAACTCTGGAGAGATGCTGATGCACAAAAAGCTTATGAAGAGGCTATAAAAGCAAAAGCAGACTCCCCTTGGGCGAAACTGGCTCAAGAGGCTAAAAGTATCTAGTATATCAGTTTATAACCCACGCCATTGATGTTTTCTATAATATCAGAGCCAACAACCGTACGAATTCTGTAGATAAGAGAGCGTAAAGTTGAAACACTTTTATTTTCACCCCATAGGGCGTTGCATATTTGTTCGTTTGAAACGGTGGTGTGTCTGTTTTTTGCCAAAAGTTCTAAAAATTCAAGTTTTTTAGAAGAGAGGGCAATCTCTTGATTATGTTTGTATAAACGTCGATCGATTCTGTTAAACACAAAATCGTTTGCAAGGTAGATGATAAGGTTTTCATTTTCATTGCAGTTGCTAGAATGACTGCAGAGTGCTACTTTGATGGTTGCCAAGATCTCTTTGAGTCTGTAAGGCTTCATAAGATATGCACAGGGGTGAGATCTTATCGCAAACTCTACCATGTCATTTTCGGCGTAGGCGGTTAAAAAGATAACTTTGCACTCAGGGTAAAGGTGTTTGATCTCTACAGCTGCTTCACTGCCTGTGAGCTTGCCTGTGAGGATAATATCTACCAAGATAAGATCAGGCTCTTTGTCTTTTGCTATCTTGATCGCTTCTTCGCCGCTTTGTGCGATATCTAAAACTTCAAAACCCTCTTTGTGTAAAACTTTTTGTAAGCACATAGCAGATGCAAAGTCATCTTCAAGAATTAAAATAGATCTTTTCTCCCCCACTTGAAACCACCTTTGTCTGATATACTCAATGTTAGTACCCTACTACTTGTAGTATATAAAAGATAAACTTAATCTCAACGAAAACACATTATTAAATAAGAATATATTATAAATTATCTTTTTTGTTTTCTTCTTTTAAAATATACATCAGTGAAAAAAGCGTGGTCAGCATACGCTGATAAGCAGATGTGGCAAGCAGTGTTGAAAACAGGGCAACACCAAATACCAAAAGCCCCCAATAGGAAAGGTTTGAGCCCTCCGGTGTAACCAGAAAAAGCATCTCAATGGAGAAAAGCCAAATAATGAGGCTAATAACACGACCGGTTCTCCATAAATGGATCTGCTCTATCAAAAGTTGAGATTTTTCGGCACCGGCATGTACAAGTACATATGATATAAAAAAGGAACGTATCCTGTCTGCTTCATACATCATAGTTAAACTGGCAAATGATCTTTTGATTTTATGGATTAAGGTAGCGAATGTTTTTGATGTTGAGAGCTCTTCGTTAAAAACTGAAAGAATTTTTGTATAGTCATGAGTCAAATAAGAACTGTTACTGTCGGTAAATTCTTTGAGCCAGGTTTTATTTTTGTTTATTTCAAAAGCGAGGCATTGCATCTCTCTGATTCTAAAGATCGAACCCAGCAGATCAAGAGAGAGACCTATCACAAAAACAAGCACGAAAGCCAGAGCAGTCAGTAAAGTATGTGTGTTGTCATCATTTAAGAATGCAATAGAATTATTAAAGTGCTCGATACTTTGTAAAATATTTTCATAGATTCCACTCTCTTGAAGATTAAAGAAAATAAGAAACTGTGTAATGATAAAAAAAGTTCCGGTTAAGCCATATTCTGTAAAGCGTGTACTTAGCATATATTAGTCTCTTTCTATGGACAAAATTTAGATTTTTGAGATTCTTGACTCCATTGGGTGATGCCCCACGATACAAAACCAAAGAGTCCTCCGATAAGTGCACCCGGAAGTGCCGTGATACCGCCTATTAGAGAACCGGCAGCTGCACCGGCACCTGTACCGACGAGGACATCGTTTTTCCAGTCATCTTCTAAAAATATATCTTGAACACTGCTGCACTGTACAAGGCGGGTAATATTTTCACCATCTGCCAGTTTCACCATAATCATACCACTGCCGCTTGACTCAGGTATGATGACAACATCACTGCTCTCATCAGTATAGATGATCTCATACAGGGCTGTGTCCTCACTAGATTCATTGTTCTCACCCTCAGCAGCAAAAAGAGATGTTGTAAAGCAAATCAAAAAAATAAAAATAAAATTTTTCATATCAAAACCTTTGCCAATATATAGTTATTGTACTTCAAGAAAATTTCATAAGTGTTTCAAGTTGTTCCAAAGGAGCGTGTGTGACATTTGTAAATTGTGTACGGTTGAATGTTTGTTGCCTCTTGGCGAGTTGCGCTGTATGGGTTGCAATGTCGTGTTGCATTTGCTCTTTTGTAAGTGTGCCGTCAAGATACTCTAAAACCTCTACGATCCCTATAGAGCTCATAGCGTGAGGAGATCGTGTATATTTTTGCTCTAGGTAGCATACTTCATCTATCAGTCCCGCTTCCAACATCTTGGAAGTTCGCGCGTTGATTCTTTCTCTTAGGAGATCTCGGGGCACATCAATGTTGAAAATATCGATATTTTTGATGATACTTTTTGGAGGATTGTTATAAAACCATTCACTTGGAGTCATCTTGGAAGCTTCATAGATAAGCAGCATTTTTTCTATTCTGTAGCGATCATTGGAGGCGATTTTTTTCATATATTGGGGGTCTTTTTTTTGTAAAAAATCATAGGATGCCTGAAGATTCAGTAGTTTTTTTTCTACTGTTTGAGATATATTTTCATCTATCTTTGGAAGAGGGGAGAGACCCTCTATGAGTGATTTAAGATAAAAAGAGGTTCCCCCTACAATGATGAGGTTTTTAGAATCCTCTTCACACTGTTTTTTTACTTTTTCATAAAGTTGTATGAAAATATCAACACTAAAATATTCATCTGGATATAACTCATCAATACCGAAATGTTGAATGCTTTGAAGTTCAGAGCGTGAGGGTTTTGCAGAGACTATATCGATCTCTTTATAGATGCTCAGCGAGTCTATGGAGAGTATATAAGCGTTTGATTTTTTTGCCACTTCTATAGCAAGATCACTTTTGCCCGAGGCAGTTGGTCCTATGATAGCTAGTTGTTTCATGGCAAAATTATATCATTTTAAATCAACTTTGGATAAAATATCTTCAATTATTTTTTGAGGTGAAAATTTGCAGCGATTTATGAAGAAACTAAAAGATTTTAACGAACTGGTTATGTTTGAACACTCCATATTTTCATTGCCTTTTATCTTCATTGCCATGATTGTTGCAGCTGATGGGTGGTTTGGCTTTTGGTTACTTCTTTTGGGTGCATTGGCAGCGGTGAGTGCAAGAAACTTCGCTATGGGGCTTAACCGCTATGCAGACAGAGATATAGATGCGCAAAATCCACGGACAGCAAATCGTCCAAACGTTGATGGCAGGCTTGATGCAAGCAGTATTATGATATTTGTTGTTGTCAATGCTTTTGTTTTTATTGCGGTTGCTTACATGATCAATCCTTTGGCATTTTACTTAAGTTTTCCCATACTTTTTGTTTTAGGCTCATACTCCTATTTCAAACGCTTTTCATCACTGGCTCATATCATTTTGGGGATTTCCCTTGGTTTAGCACCTATTGCGGGAGTGGTTGCGGTTCAAGCGAGTATACCTGCATGGTCGGTCATCCTGAGTTTGGGTGTTATCTTCTGGGTTGCAGGGTTTGATCTTTTATACTCTCTGCAAGATATAGAGTTTGATAAACAAAATAACCTGCACTCTATCCCATCACGCTACGGAGCAGAAGCAACACTTTTTATCTCGGCAATTTTTCATATGCTGAGTGTGATTTTTTGGGCTTTGTTCGCATGGGTGGCAGGACTTGGAGTATTTGCTTTTATGGCTGTAGTGCTTAGTGGTGTTATGCTGGCATATGAACATTATCTGGTGAGAAAAGATTTTACCAAGATCGATCGTGCTTTTTTTACCGTGAACGGCTACCTTGGCATCATGTTTTTTATTTTTATTATCTTAGATAAGGCACTGTGATGAGTATCCGTTTGGTTCAAGCTCCCATAAGCATACTTTTTAGTGAAGTTGGGGGGAATGAAGAGGAGTTTATGAGAGAATACCATAAACTCAGTGAAACAGATGATGATCCGATCAGTCAATGGCTCAAGCTTGCAAAAGCAAGAGGGGAAACCGCGGAGAGCGATCCTGTATTGTTGAACCTTGTCGTCGAACTTCACAGAAAAATAGATGCATTAGAGATGCTTTTGAAAAACGAAAAACCAAAAAGACTCTCTTTAACACTCAAAGCGGAGATAGAG
>JALUKO010000345.1 GCA_027056525.1 Helicobacteraceae bacterium
GACCAGAGATTGATATGGGTGAGTATAACACTTTGGTGAAAGAGTTTGAAAAGCCTGTAGTAACTGATGAAGAGGTTGATCAAAGAATCAAAGAGTTGGCAACTGCTCAAGCTCCTTTGGTTGATGTTGAAGAGGATCGTGCCTTGGTTGATGGTGATACTGCACTCATTGACTTTGAAGGTTCTGTTGATGGTGAACTTTTTGAAGGTGGTTCAGCGAAAGACTTCGCACTTCGTTTAGGTTCTGCTCAGTTCATTCCAGGGTTTGAAGAGCAAGTAGTGGGTATGAAAAAAGGGGAGGAAAAAGTTATTAAAGTAACTTTCCCTGAGAACTATGGTGGTGAAAAGCTTGCAGGTAAAGATGCAGAGTTCAAAGTAAAAGTGAATGCTATTCAGACCAAAGGTGAGGTGAGTATTGATGATGAACTTGCTAAAAAAATGCTTCCGGGTCAAGATGATGCAACATTACAAAGCCTTAAAGAGCAGGTAAAAACTCAAATAGAAAATGAAAAACTCTCAAAACTTTATAATGATGAGCTCAAACCGGCATTGTTGGAAAGTTTTGTAGAAAACTTCAAATTTGATCTTCCTGAGTTTGTTGTTGAGCAAGAGATCGATATGGCACTCAACAAAAAAGCAAGAGAGATGAGTGAAGATGAGATCAAAGAGCTTCGTGAGAATGAAGAAAAACTTAAAGAACTTCGCGAAACTTTCCGTGAGGATGCACAAAGAAGTGTAAGAGCTACATTTATAGTAGATGCTCTTGCAAATGCAGAAGATATAAAAGTTGATGAGCAAGAAGTTATGCAGACTATTTACTTTGAAGCTATGCAAATGGGACAAGATCCTCAAAAAGCATATGAGGAGTATAAAAGCGCAGGTTATCTTCCGGCGATCCAGATGTCTATGGTAGAAGATAAAGTACTTAGTAAGCTTTTAGACTCAAAGATGAAAGAAGCATAATCAGATGAGTTATATCCCTTATGTTGTAGAAAAAACGGGGCGCGGTGAGCGTTCTTACGATATTTATTCTCGCCTTTTAAAAGACAGAATTGTTATGCTCAGCGGAGAGGTGAATGATGCAGTCGCTTCTTCTATAGTTGCGCAGTTTTTATTCTTAGAAGCTGAAGATCCTGAAAAGGATATCTATTTCTACATCAACTCCCCAGGTGGGGTTGTAACAGCGGGAATGGCTATATATGATACTATGAATTATATTCGTCCCCATGTCGCAACTATTTGTATTGGACAGGCTGCATCTATGGGAGCATTTTTACTCTCTTCGGGTGAAAAGGGGAAACGTTATGCCCTTCCTCACGCAAGAATCATGATACATCAACCTCTTGGTGGTGCACAGGGTCAAGCGACAGATATTGCTATTCAGGCTGAAGAGATACTTCGCATGAAAAAAGAGCTCAATGAGATACTTGCAAAAAATACCGGACAAGATGTAAAAACCATAGAAAACGATACTGATCGTGACAACTTTATGAGTGCAAAAGAGTCTCAAGAGTATGGCATGATAGATGAAGTCTTGGTAAAAAACGATAAAGAGTAAGGAAATTTCATGGCAGGACCATTAAAAAGTAGAAATCGTCGTGAACCCGGTGAAAGCCCAAAAGGAGCTGCTGCTTCTGTAGCAAAAATGAGCGAGCCGACAAGTGATTTAGAAGTGTACTCCAAAGAGGTGCTCAACGCACTCATTATGGATAACCTGCCACCTACTCCAAACAACTTTTCTTTATATTTTGACAGACTTTTAGAAGACAAGAGTGAAAATCTGCGCAGACAGATACACTCTATGTTGGAACTTGAAGAGAACAATGATGATGAGAATACTATCATGCTTGAACAAAGCCTTAAGCAAGGCTTTTCGTCAGTAAAAAATATTTTGGGTGTTACGGCAAACCTTTATAAAAATATGAGTTTAATGACCAAAATTCTTGAAAAGAGAAAAAAAGAGTTAAGCGATGATGTTGATATACAGTCGGCTTCTGGCATACTTAATCTTCTTGAAAATGATGTTGCAAAACTCAATACAATTTTGAAAAAACAAAATACCCAAATGAAAACAATGTATGATGAGACTGCAAAGATTGTTAAAAGTGTTGAAAATGAAACTATCTTTGATAACAAATTTGGTGTTTACAACAAACGCTATCTGTTGACAAAACTTGAGCAGGAACTTGAGCTCATCAAAGAGTTCAAGCATAAAAGTTCACTGATTATGATAGAACTCTCTCGTGACTTAAAAGAGAGTGTCAATAACGAAAAAGCGGTGATGCTTATGACAAGAACTATAGCAAGATTGCTTCTGAAAACTTCCAGAAGAAGCGATACTGTAGCACACTACGGCAACGGTGTGTTCTCTATGCTTTTAAAACATACGGATATTGAGAGTGCCAAAAAAGCAAGCGAAAGATTGTGCTATCTTGTATCTAACAGTAACTTTTTTCTGGCAGATCGTGAAATACAGCTTAAAATATCCATAGGTATTACGGAAATCTTGCCGGCATATACGATAGAGGAGATTGTTGTTTCTGCCATGAAGGGTATAGAAAAAGCATATGAAGATAAGAAAGTTGACTTTGCTGTTTCACTACGAACAAAGGTGAATTCAGGAGAAAAAAAATAAGCGATGAAGTTAACAATAGTTGAGTATCCAAATAAAAAACTAAAAGAAAAATCTCTTAGAGTTGAAAAATTTGACAGCGAACTTCATGATCTTTTGGATGCTATGTATCCCATAATGATGGAGTCAAACGGTATCGGTTTGGCAGCCATACAAGTTGCCCATGCAAAGCAGGTTTTGATCTTAAATATTCCCGAAGAAGACGGTGAACAACCTTATGAAAATCTCTTAGAGATGATCAATCCCGTTATAACACATAAAAGCGGAACAACAACGTATCAAGAGGGGTGCTTAAGTGTACCTCAATTTTATGAAGATATTACAAGATATGAAAACATTACCGTAAATTACCAAGATAGGGACGGCAACACGAAAACACTAGAAGCCGATGGGCTTTTGAGTATAGCGATACAACATGAAGTTGACCATCTCAATGGCATACTTTTTATAGATAAACTTTCCTATTCCAGAAGAAAAAAGTTTGAAAAAGAGTATAAAAAACTACAAAAAGAGAAAAAGCGTTCCTCGTAAATAGTTATCATTTTATTGCATTTTGACATATTTTTAATTATTTTTAGAGATAGATACTATGATACCTTTCATAAAGGAAGGTGATTATGAAAAAAGTTTTGTGTGCAACATATGAGGGTATAGATGCAAAAGTGGTTCAAGTTGAGTCCACCCTAACCAAAGGCTTACCCTCTTTTAGCATCGTTGGCATGGCTAGCGCATCTATCACAGAAGCAAAAGAGCGGGTGAAATCGGCACTTTTATGTAATGATTTTTCTTTTCCTCCAAAGCGAATAACGATAAATTTGGCCCCAAGCGATGTAAAAAAAGAGGGAAGTCAGTTTGATCTGAGCATAGCACTTCTCATAGCTTCAAGTGAGATCGAGGATGATCTCAGTGAGTGGTTTGTTTTTGGTGAATTAGGACTCAACGGAGATGTAAAAGAAAATGTGCACCTTTACCCGCTTCTACTTTCTCTTGCAAATCAAAATATTATAAAAAAAGCTATCGTTCCTTATGGGGCTTTAGAGAAGTTGTTAAAAATTCCAAACATTGAATTTTATGGTGTTAAAAATTTGCAAGAAGCGATTGAGTTGCTGAAAAATAAAGAGCATCTCACTCCCACCTCCCAAGCATCTCAAATAGAGTACCCTTTTTATGAACTAGAGGGGGAAAGATTTTACTACACCAAAGAGTATGTGTATGACTTTATTGATGTTAAAGGTCAGGAGGTGGCAAAACGCGCGGCACTTATAGCAGCAGCAGGTTTTCATAACATACTTTTTGAGGGAAGTCCCGGCTGTGGTAAAAGCATGATAGCGCAACGTCTGCGTTATATACTACCACCTATGCGAACAGATGAGATCTTAGAAACGGCAAAACTGCAGGTACTTGATATGGATGAACCGGATTTTAAGCCACACAGAAGTATGCGCTCACCACACCACTCATCTACATTGGCGAGTATCTTTGGCGGCGGCTCTTTTAGAGCACAGATAGGAGAGGTGGGTCTTGCACACAGGGGCTTGCTTTTTTTCGATGAACTGCCACACTTTTCAAAGAGTATACTTGAAGCACTGCGCGAACCTATGCAGGATAATAAAATACGGATCTCTCGTGTCAATGCAAAAGTGGAGTATCCGAGTGATTTTCTTTTTGTCGCTGCGATGAACCCCTGTAAATGCGGAAATCTTTTAGATGAAAATAAAGAGTGCAGATGTAATGAGCTTGAAATTCAGCGTTATAAAAACAGACTTTCTGATCCTTTTTTGGACAGGATAGATCTTAATGTCATTATGCAAAATGTTAACTCTCAGGACACAGCGAGCTATTCATCCAAAGAGCTTCACAAAAGGGTGGTTGAGGCACATATATTTGCACATCAAAGGGGGCAAAAAAAGTTCAATGCAAAGCTTGATGATCTGGAGATTGAACATTTTTGTGTCATGGATAATGATACGCAAGAAACACTTGAAGTTGCTACTGAGCGATTTTCATTATCGTTTAGAAGTATAAAAAAAGTTCAAAAAGTGAGTCGAACCATAGCTGATCTTGAGGGTAGTCACAGCATAAAAAAAGAGCATCTTCTAGAAGCTCTTAGTTATAGAAGACGCTAGACATTGTAGTATGTAGCATTTGGATGGTGCACTACCAAAGCAGAAGTTGACTGTTCCGGATGGATTTGAAACGTTTCACTGAGTTCTATGCCGAACTCTTCAGGCTTGAGAAGATCAAAAAGGGGACGGTTAAGCTCCAGGTCAGGGCAAGCTGCATACCCAAAAGAGTAGCGTGCTCCCTGATATTTGTTCATCTGCACATCACTGAGTTTACTTCCTTCCCCCTCGCTTATGTTAAGGTCAAGCCTTATCTGCTTATGGGCTATTTCAGCAAGTGCCTCAGCGAGTTCAACCCCTAAACCGTGAAACTGATAATACTCAGTATAATCACCACGCTCATAGATCTCACGCTCTACCTCAGAGAGCTTTTCGCCTGCACTTACACAGGTAAGCGCTATAACATCATGTCTTTGAGAGTGGAAAAAGTCACTCAAAGCACGGTGTGGCTTTTTAGACTGTCTTGGAAAGGTAAACTGCTTGATCGCTCGACCCATTACCTGTTCTAAAGGTTCGCAGTTTACTTCGCTTTGTGAATGATACCCCTCGCTCTCATCGAAAATAAGCAAAGTGTTATCATCACTCCGGCAAGGCCAATACCCATAAAGTATGGTGGGCTCAAAAAGCCCTTCATCCAGAAATTTTGCTTTGAGCTTTTCATAGGCGGGCCAAACCACTTCGTCGAGCTGTTTTTGATACGCTTCTTTACTCATCCCTTTAGAGGTGTATCCCCAGCGTGATTTAAAAAGAAGTTTATGATTGATCCAATCAAATGCCATCTCCACTTGTTGGGAAGTGAGTTTCAACTCTCGTCTTCCCCAAAATGGAGGAGTAGGAATATTTACATCGCGTGAGGG
Source organism: Helicobacteraceae bacterium (assembly GCA_027056525.1). Classification (GTDB taxonomy): domain Bacteria; phylum Campylobacterota; class Campylobacteria; order Campylobacterales; family Sulfurimonadaceae; genus Sulfurimonas. Next base: position 5,612 of record JALUKO010000345.1, read on the forward strand.
CATTTTTATCTCAGAAAAAGGTGGAATAGTCACCTCTTTTTTTTCTTTTGTTATTTTTTCCTGTGTATCTTTGCCATGTAAATCAGTGTCAAAGTTTCCTGCTTCTATACGGCTCATAGCAGTTACCCCGTCAAAAGCATCTTTACAGTAAAAGATCGGTCCGTCATAAGAAGGGCGACAAAAATCATCGATAAAACTACGGGTGAGAGCAGCTCCCCCTAACAGTATAGGTATTTTAACCCCTTGTGCTTTAAGGGTTTCGAGGTTTTCTTTCATCACCTGCGTCGATTTTACAAGGAGTCCACTCATCCCAAGCGCACTGATATGTCCATCTTTCATTGCCTGCAAGAAGCTCTCCAGCTCCACTTTGATACCAAGATTGACAACTTTAAAGCCGTTATTTGAGAGGATAATATCTACAAGGTTTTTTCCAACATCATGAACATCGCCCTTGACGGTGCCAAGTGCAAGAGTGGTATCGACCTCTTTTTCAACTTTTGGCAAATAAGGGTTGAGATGATCGACTGTTTTTTTCATGGTCTCAGCTGATTGAAGCACAAAAGGGAGTTGCATCTGTCCAGATCCAAAAAGTTCCCCTACTACTTTCATCGCATCTATGAGTATCTCATTGACTATCTTCTCAGGAGCGATGCGGTGGCGAACCTCTTCTACGAGGGGTATCATCCTCTCTTTATCACCATCCATAAGAAGTTTGGCAATCTTTTGCTCATCACTCATTGCCAGATACTCTGCATCATCTGCCTCTGTGTCAATAGCTTCTTTGGTGCTAAAATGTTCAATGAACTCAAAAAGTGGTTCCTCTGTACGGTTAAAGATGAGGTTGTTACAAACTTCCTGATCCTCTTTGCTTATTTTATTTATAGGGATGATGTGCTTTACATTGATGATGACAGAGGTAAGACCGGCTTCAAGACAATGGTGTAAAAACATAGAGTTCAGGTAAGGGCGCGCCTCTTTATCAAGCCCAAAAGAGATGTTTGAGAGTCCAAGTGTAGTTCCCACTTCCGGATGTCTTTTTCTAAGTTCACGAATAGCTTCAATGGTATTGATGCCGGCATCAAGATACTCCTCATCACCGCTTCCAAGCGTAAAGGTCAGTACATCAAAAACAAGATCCTCTTTTTTGAGTCCATGGCGTGAAGTTGCAAGTTCAATGATGCGTTGGGCAACTTCAAGTTTATGCTCTACGGTTTTTGCCATGCCAACTTCATCGATGGTAAGACATACCAATGCGGTTCCAAATTTTTTAGCAAGTGCACACACCTCGTCAAATTTTTCTTCACCGTCTTCAAGATTTACAGAGTTGAGTATGGGGCGACCGCCAATATTTTTAAGTGCGGTT
>JALUKO010000346.1 GCA_027056525.1 Helicobacteraceae bacterium
GGAAGATCAACGATTTTATACTACGTTTGTTTGTTGCTCTTGGTGTTGCCATAGGGATCGCTCTTGGCTCCTACCGCATTGTCGTAGGTGGAGAGATCGTTTACTACATTATGGCAGGTTATATGTTTGTTATTGTCCTGACATTTATTGCACCCAAGTACATCATCCCTATCGCTTATGACAGCGGTGGAGTAACCACATCTACCGTAACTGTTCCTTTGGTTGCGGCACTTGGTCTTGGGCTTGCGACAAATATCGCCGGACGGGATCCACTTATAGATGGTTTTGGTCTTATCGCCTTTGCCTCTTTGTTTCCGATGCTAACTGTTATGCTTTATGGCGTTATCACAGAAAAAATGGGCATAAAAGGTCAACATGAACTTGAAGAGATCCACATCAATGAACTGCGTCATGCTCTTGAAGATGCGGACAACATGGGGCTCTCTACCGTCAACATCCACGGAACAAACAAGCGACACTCTTATAAAATGGCTTTTTACGCTGTTCATATCATAGTTCCAAACGCTAAAAAAGATGAGGCCCTTCTTGCTGCAAAAGAGGCCGGTGCTACCGGTGTTACCATTATGGAAGCTTACGGCATGGGGCTTGATGAGATGGATAACTTCTATAACAGACTTGAAAATGGCAGTACCGACGTAAACCTGATGTTTATTGTTCCGGCAAAAAAAGTCAATGACATCATATACAGTGTCATGCACAAACTCGACATAGTCGGAGAGGGTGCAGGCATATCCTACTCCTACCCTATTTCACACCTCAAAGGCCTGACTCTTAAAAGCAGTGATCTCTAAAGCAGATCACTATAATCATACTTGCCAAGGTCTATGTAGCACTTCTTGCCGACCATGATCACTCGAGTATCTTCTTTGGCGATCTTTTGAAACTTTGTTTTGATCTTTTGCTGTTTTTTCTTTGAGTATTTATGCTCTTTGAGATACTTTTTTAAAGAGATCAGAGCACTCTCTTGCTCTTGCTCTTCTTCCAAAGGGATCTCTATCTCTGCTTCAACATGTTCACTCTCTTGAGACGCATCAGCAGGGGCATTGAGCATAAATTTAGAAGAGATCGCACTGAGTATATTTTTTAACTGTTCATCTTTTTGTTTGTAAATCTCTTCGATTTTTATACGCTCTTGTACGAGCATCTGCTCTTTTTGATCTCGTAGGGTTCTTGTTTCATTTTCAAGTTTCTCTACACGATCTTGAAGCTTGGCATTTTGTTCTTCTAGAAGTTTGTAGTACCGCTCATCAGAAGCAAGCGGTTTTGAAGCTGTCTTTTTTGCCGATGTTTTGAGCGAATTCTTATCTACGAGAACAAGTTTTACCCCCTCTTGCATAACACTTTGCAAAGAGCCTCTTCTTATTCTGTTATGGATCGCTTCTTTAGAAACACCAAAATACTCGGCTGCCTCCCCTATACTCATCTTGGACATAACAACCCCTTATCTCATATTTTCAAAAACCAAAGGAGCTTCCCATTCGCCCGAGCGTATCTCTTTGATCACTTTTTGCAGATCATCAAGGTTCTTGCCCTTGACACGGATGGAGTCACCCTCTATTTGTGCATGTACCTTAAGCTTCATCTTCTTTATATCTGCAACAATTTTTTTGGCTTCTTTTGATTCTATGTAGTCCACTATTTTATAGGTGACTTTTCGCGTTGAACCACTTGCATCTTCCACTCTCAGCTCATCAAGCACCTTGGAAGAGAGCCCCTGCTTCAGAAGTTTTGCAATCACTATATCTTTAAGTGCATCGAGTTTGTTATCACTTGATGCCACTAAAATAAGAAGTTTATCTTTCTCTTTATAGTTTACCTCGTATGTTGTCCCTTTAAAATCATAACGGTTTGAGACCTCCCGCTCCACAAGATTGATAGCATCTTTAAAACTTTGCATACTGATTTTTGCACTTATATCAAACGAATGTTCTTTTGCCACGACGCACCCTTTTATAACAAAAAATTTTATTTATTAAAACTGATTATAACATATTTAAAACATTGTTATGCTTTGAAAACAACTAAAAACTAGGACTGCCGTCAAAGCCAAAACCACCGCCAAAATTTCCAAAATTTGGATCGCTAAAACCTTCCATAGCACTTTTGGAGCGAAGTTTTTCTATATCTGATTTACTTGAAATACCCTGAGGACACACCAAGGTACACTCATTGCATAAAGTACAGTCCCAAACACCATTTGTTTGGATATTTGCTATCTTTTCACTTATCCCCTCTTCTCGTGCATCACTGACATACTTCCAAACGCGGGTCAAGGCAAAAGGCCCAAAAAACTCTTCATTGACGCTGTACACAGGGCAGGCACTGTAGCATGAACCACACAATATACAATCACTCTGCAGCTCATTTCTTTTTTCATCTTCCAAAGTCAGTGCTTTTTTCGCGGAGCTGCTCTGTAGCCATCCTTTTGCTTTTGCATTAAAAGCATAAGCTTTGTCCATATCTACAACAAGATCACGAATAACAGGCGCATTTCTCAAAGGCTCTACAAGATCACCCTCTTGCACCTTATACGCACAGGCAAGAACCTCTTTTTCATTGACTCGCATAGAGCAGCTTCCACAAACACTGCTTCTACAGCCACTCGCATAAGAAAGAGAGGAATCCTGTTTTGTTTTGATCTCATAAAGCACTTCTAGCAGCGTCGCATCCTCTAGGGCAACCTCATACTCCAAAACAGCCTCATGTAGTTTGGGTTCTGTTGTGTATCTTTTTATTTGTATCTTCATCATGCTACTCCATAAAGTCTGCACACAGCACACTATCTTCTTTCCAGGTTATAGTGTGTGCTTTATATGCCATATCATTTGCCTGAGGTATGTCACTTCTAAAATGTGCCCCACGACTCTCATTTCTACTGATGGCACATACAAGTATGATCTCGCTGAGCTCAACCATATTGCCAAACTCTATAAACTCTACAAGATTGGTGTTGTAGAGTTTGGACTTATCGCGTGGCCCCATGAATGGGATCTCTTTTTGTATCTGGCGCACTGCTCCCAAAACAGCTTTGAGCCCCATTTCATCTCTTTGGATGCCGGCATTGTTATAAAAAATCTTCCCTAAAAATGCCTTTTTTTCATAAAAATCTATCTGGTTGCTAAAGTACTTCACCCCTTTTACAAAGTTGTTTGCACTTTGTGAAGCCGCCGAGGTCTCTATGCTTTTATCAAACTCTTTGGCATACTTGGCAGCATTCTCTCCACTCTGAATACCAAAGACTATGAGCTCTAAAAGGGAGTTGCCCCCTAAACGGTTCGCACCGTGAACCCTGTGGTTTGCACACTCGCCCACGGCAAAAAGCCCCTTGAGTTTGCTTTGTGATTTTTCATCCACTTCTATGCCACCCATGGTGTAATGTGCGACCGGTTTTATGGGGATCAGATCATAAACAGGATCCACATTTTCATACAAACGGGCAAGTTTTCTCTCTTGTGGAAGTTCAGCATCGATAAACGCTTCACCAAGATGGCGAATATCTAAAAATACATCTTCCCCTTTCTCTATCTCATTGACAATGGCTCTTGCAACTTCATCACGGGGAGCCAGCTCATTGGTAAATCGCTCCCCTTGTGAGTTGACAAGATATCCACCCGCACCTCTGGCACTCTCAGAGATCAAGATAGCAGAGTTTTTCAGTGCGGTTGGGTGAAACTGTATAAACTCCATATCGCTCAGTCTTGCTCCTGCACGCAAAGCAGCAGCTATACCGTCTCCTGTTGAGCCAACGGAGTTTGTAGAGTATCTATCATAGATTCTGCTGTAGCCTCCCGTTGCTACGATCACAGAAGCACTTTCATATGTCTCAACTTCCCCCGTTCGGATATTTAAAACAGTAGCTCCGCAGGCATAAGGTTTGTCATATGTGTCTTTATTGACTACAAAGTTCAAAAGATAACGTTCGTTAAGTATCTCAATACCCGCTTCGTTGCATCTGTCATAAAGGGTGTGAAGTATCTTCAGCCCTGTATAGTCCTGTGCGTAACAGGCTCTTGGTGCCGATGCTCCCCCTAAAGTTCTTTGTGCGATTTTTGCATCTTTTGTTCTGCTAAAGGGTACGCCTATGGAGTCAAGCCACTCTACAGCTTTTGGTGCTTCTTCACATAAAAGTTTTACAGCTTCCTCGTTTGCAAGTCCGTGAGCCGACTTGAGTGTGTTTTGTATATGCGCTTCTACACTGTCATCTGCTACATTGCCAAGAGCGGCATTGATCCCCCCTTGAGCCATAGAGGTTTGACTTCGTGTTGGGTACTCTTTTGTCAAAACCCTTACCTTGGCACCACTCTTATGAGCGTTTAAAGCAGCTACAAGCCCTGCTCCACCTGCTCCAATAATCAATACATCGCTTCTCATATGGTTATACCTGTCCTGTTTAAAATGTGGTTTTATTATAGCATAAGGGTTAAAACATAATAGCGCAACACCCGTAAACTTCCGGCGATCAAAACAAACCAAACAAACTCTAACCTAACAACACCCGCTACAAGTGTTAGTGGATCACCGATGATTGGAAGCCATGAGAACAACAAAGCAAAATACCCATACTTATGACCATAACGATACGCTTTTGTACCTATGCTTGAAGCAAGGAGTTTCGCTTTTGTTTTTTCAAAAAGAAGTAAACCCAGAAAATAGTTCACTATGATGGCAAGAATATTGCCGCACGATGCAAAAACAAGCGCGCTCAAAGGCGACATATCGTTTGCTAAAGCAGCCACAAAAGCCACTTCTGAAGAGAAAGGAAGTATAGTTGCTGCTAAAAACGCAGAAAAGAAAAGTGCTACTTCAGCGATGAGATATTCTCTATGACAGAGGTTATAAGTTTATCTCTTGCCTCTACAGAGGTCCAGGCAATATGTGGAGTAACATAGAGATTCTCTTTGTTTTTCACCTCTAAAAGCGGATGATCTTCTCTCATAGGTTCTTTTGTAAGCACATCCAAAGCAAAATAGATATACTTCTCATCGATCACTCTTGCGATCGCTTCTTCATTGACAATGCCACCACGCCCAAGGTTGAGCACAATCGCTCCATCTTTACATAGTAACAACTGTTCATAATCTAAAAGGTTGTTTGTTTGCTCATTGAGCGGTGCGTGTATAGAGATAAAATCACAGCTTTGCAGAAGCTCATCAAGTTTGAGCCTCTCATAGGGTTGTGAATGGTTTTTGCCACTTGTGGAGTAGTAGCATACCTCTGCACCAAAGGCATCTGCCAGCTTTGCCACACCCCGACCGATCTCACCAAGACCGATAATACCCCACTTTTTTCCTTTTATCTCAAAGAACGGGCGTGATACATCTGTAAATATTTTACTTCTGGAATATGCACCGCTTTTGACATACTCATCATAATATCTTGAATGCCCCATAAGATAAAACAGCATCGAAAATGTGTGTTGAATAACTGAGTCTGTTGAGTATCCCGCAACATTTTTTACAGCTATATTTCTCTGTTTCGCTGCTTCTAGGTCGATATTGTTCATCCCTGTCGCCGCGACACAGATAAGTTTTAGACTTGGTGTATTGTGCATATGCTCATCGTTTATAACAACCTTGTTAGTAACAATGACATCTGCATCTGTTATACGCTCTTGCACCTCTTGGGGCGATGTTGTCTCAAACACCCTAACTTCACCGAGCGGATCAAAACCGCTTAAATCTGTATCGCCAAATGTCAAAGCATCGAGTAAGACTATTTTGTAACGTGCCATCTAAGCATCTTTTACTTTTTCTATAAGCTCGCGTGACTTCTCAAGCGCTGCCTCAACCTCATCAAACACTAAAGCAACCGCCATGCGTCTCCCCTTGTGGGATTCAGGTTTTGAAAACACTCTTACGAAAGAGTTCTCACTAAAAAGATCCTCATCCACATCTACCACCGGCGCATAAGAGTGCTTTTGAGATTTAAATGCCGCAGAAGCACCATCACCGTAAAATGTAAAGCCCAGAGGAAGTCCAAGAACCGCACGCAGATGAAGTGCAAATTCACTCTGACTCTGAGTGATAAGTGTTACCATCCCCGTATCATGTGGTCGCGGGCTTACTTCTGAGAAGTACACCTCATCCCCTTTGACAAAAAGCTCAACACCAAAAAGCCCGCGTCCACCTAGACCGTCAGTGATCGCTTTGGCGATCTCTTGAGATCTTTGTTTTGCCACTTCACTCATCTGCATCGGTTGCCATGAAAAAACATAGTCACCATCACGCTGCTCATGCCCGATAGGCTCACAAAAAACCGTTTCTTTACCGTTTCTCGCTGTAAGCATAGTGATCTCATAGTCAAAATCGACAAACGCCTCAACGATCAACTCGCTTGCATCACCACGAGCCTCTTTTGCCATCTCCCAAGAAGCAGGGATATCCTCTTCGCTTCTAGCTATGCTCTGTCCATGTCCCGAAGAGCTCATAACCGGCTTTATAACACAAGGAAACCCAAGTTTTTTAGCAGCTTTTAAAAGACCCTCCTGTGTTGTAACAAACTCATAAGGACCGGTTTTCAGCTTAAGCACCTCCGCTGCAAATGTACGGATATTTTTTCTGTTCATCGTTTTACTGACCGCTATTGCATTTGGAATAACATTGTAGCCCTTATCTTCTGCTGCAAAAAGTGCATCGATGCTGATAGCCTCAATCTCAGGTAAAATATAGTCGGGTTTTTCGCGGTAAATAATCTCCAAAAGAGCATCTTTGTCCTGCATATTGACCACATAAGAGCGGTGTGCCACATGGTGTGCGGGTGCATTTTGATATCTGTCAACGGCAATAACCTCAAGACCGAGTCTTTGTGCCTCAATAACAACCTCTTTACCGAGTTCACCGGAACCAAGAAGCATCACTTTTTTTGAATTTGATTTAAGGGGAGCAGAAAATTGCATG
>JALUKO010000347.1 GCA_027056525.1 Helicobacteraceae bacterium
GTATCAACCCCTCCTACATACGACTTAACAATCAAAACAACATACAAAAGCCCTCTGCCATTGTGCAAAACAACAGGCATAAAGATGCTTGGGAACTTGCTCTTGTAAAAACAGTGTTGGAGTATCCACAGTTTATAGATCAGATACTCGATGTTCTTGACCCCTCTTTGTTGCAGTTTCACTCAAGAGAGTTCTCTTTGGCACTAAAAGGTCAAAGAGATGCCCCAGAACTGATGGCGATCATGGTCGATGAGAACATTCTCTCTTTAAAAAGTGAGGAGGAGTTACGGGCTGAACTTGTAACTTTTTTAACCAAACACTACGAAAGAGAACTCAAAAAAGTCAATATGCAAAACTCCATATCTTTTGAGGAGAAGGCTTTTTATATACGTAAGTTTCGTGGTAAAATTGCGGCATTAAAACGAGGTGAACTGGTTGGAGTGTAACTCTTGGCTCTTGTACTTCAACATAAAAGGGGACAAATGAAAGCAATAGCACTCTTTAGCGGTGGACTCGACTCTACTTTGGCAATGAAGCTTATCATAGATCAGGGCATAGAGGTCTTGGCTGTAAATATCAGTACCGGTTTTGGAAGTACAAAAGACAGACTTGAGCATATGAAAAGTATGTGTGAGCAGGTTGGGGCAGAGCTGAAGATCATAGATATTCAAAATGAGTATCTTCAAGATGTACTGTTTGATCCAAAACACGGCTATGGCAAAAACTTCAATCCATGTATAGATTGTCACGCAAAGATGTTTGCTGTTGCAAAAAGAATTATGGAGGATGAGGGTGCTTCTTTTCTTATAAGCGGTGAGGTTATGGGTCAAAGACCGATGAGCCAAAACAAAGATGCCCTGCAAACTGTTTTGGATGAGTCTAACTGTGATGGACTTTTACTGCGCCCCATGTCCGCAAAAATGCTTACCCCGACCATAGCTGAACAAAATGGTTGGGTTAACAGAGACAAGCTAGAAGGTATTGTTGGAAGAAGTCGTGATAGACAGCTTGAACTGGCTCAAGAGATCGGCTTGGAAAACTTTGAGTCTCCGGGTGGAGGGTGTCTTTTAACAGATGAGAATTTTGCAAAAAAGATGCTTGATATTATAAAATATGACACATTCGAAGTGAGAGATATTCCCCTTATGAAGTATGGGCGGCATCTTCGCATCTCTGAGCAGGCAAAGCTTGTCGTTGGAAGAAACAAAGAGGAAAACGGGCATCTTCAAATGATCGATAATGAGAAGTACTACCACATAAGAACGCTTGGTATTGCAGGACCACACGCAATGCTCACTAAAACCGCAACACCACAAGACAAAGAGATGGCTACAAAAATAATTTTGACATATTGTAAAACATCACCTGATGAACTTTATACCCTTGCATACGATGGTGTTGAGGTTCAAGGCTCCCCTTTTGCTTCACGAGAAGAGATCAAGCCTTACTCTATTTTATAATTTTATAAGTATCTTAGATTGAGATGCTATACTAATGCCATAAAGTTTTTTAATAAGGATCTCTGATGGCTGGTGTACATTTTTCTTTTGATAACTTTGAACAGTTGGTAAGTCTCAATATGGGGATAGCGGACAGGCTTGATGAAAATCGTGCTGAGAGTTTTACCATTTTGTACTGTGATCTTTCTATGCTTGCAGATACTGTGATTAAAAATAGTCTTGAGCAGGTGCTCAGGAGTTCTGATGCAATCGTCAACAGTGAAAAAAACTACTTTTTTGTACTTCCCTATACTGACAAATATGGTGCGCAGATTGTAAAAGAGATGTTTGATGAATTTTTTGGTGAGACCACAGAAGCATATGCTGTGAGTTATCCAAGAGATGGAGAAACACCAAAAGCGGTACTTAGTGAGCTTCAAGACGGGGTGAGTAAAGTATGCGAGAACGATCTGAGATGCTTGGACAGGTTTACTTTGCATCTTTAAAGCTATAGCTTTTTGAACTTTTATAAAAAGAGATCGCTTCAGCTATCTTCTGTTCCTTATACACCTTCTTATCGCACACCCATCT
>JALUKO010000348.1 GCA_027056525.1 Helicobacteraceae bacterium
ATCCATGGATAGCCAATGCAGACCTTTTTGTACTCAGCTCAAAGCATGAGGGACTTGGCATGGTACTTCTAGAAGCACTTGCCTGCAGAACACACCTCGTTGTTACAAAAAGCCCCGGTGGCGTAACCGATATTATGCAAAATGAACTTGAACACTTTCTTTGTGAAGCAAACGATGAAGCGTTGGGTGAGAAGATATATCAAGAACTCACACAACCCTCTCCTATAGATTTTGACAAACATTTAAAACCTTTTTTGCCACAAACCATACTTAACAAATATATAGAAGAATTTTCTATAAACAAAGGCTAGATAGTGTCCTACAAATACACTTTAAATGAAAAATACACCTCTTTTGAAAATGAACTTTTAAATATCAAAGATATTTTTCAAAACTCCCATGAGAGTATCCATAAAGCACGAAACGAACTCAAAATCATTGAGCTTCACGGTATTCAATGCGTTGTGAAAGCATTCAAGGTACCCCACATAATAAATAGATTTGCATACACCTTTTTACGTGAAGGCAAAGCAAAAAAATCTTACAACAACGCAGTAAAACTACAAAAGCTCAATGTCAATACACCCGAACCTATAGGGATCATAGAGTTTTTTCAAACAGGACTTTTAAGCCAAAGTTTTTTTATTGCATCTTATGAGCCCTATGATTTTACAATCAGAGAGGTTTTTCATCATAAAGTAGATGATGTTGAAGAGACTTTAAAAGAGTTTGCAAAATTCACTTATGAGATTCATCAAAAAGGTGTTTGGCATGTTGATTATTCACTTGGAAATATCCTGATCTCAAAAAAAGAGGATGGCAGTTACAAGTTCTCTTTGGTAGATATCAATCGCATGGAGTTTAAAAAGATACCACCAGAGGAGGGACTCAAAAATTTCAATAAATTTTGGGCAAAATTTGACACTGATCTGCCTCTTATAGCAAAAGAGTATGCCAAATTAGCCAGTTTTGATGAAGAGGAAGCTGTGAGGATTGTTCTAGAAGAAGCAAAAAAGCTTGAAGACAAAGTCAACCTTAAGAGAAAACTAAAGGGTCGCTAGAGCAGCTTTAACTTGTTCAAACACCTCTGCACGCTTTTTTGCATCACTTGGCAACATGAAATGGTGTTGCAGCTTTTCATCTCCTACACTTTTCCACCTCGCAGCACTGGCAAAGAGTGAATCTGCGAAAAATGTCATAGTTGCACACCCCACAAGAGATGCCAGATGATATGTTCCCGTGGAGGTTGAGATAAAAAGTTTACAATTTGCGATAAGTTTTGCAAAATGGATCAATCCATCTTCTGAGATATACAATACTACAGAAGTGTTTTGAAACCTTCTTTGCATCTCTTGATACAACGCTTCTTCATCAGGACCAAAAGTTAAAAGCACTTGGTACTTTTTGTTTTTTACAACCTCACCAATAAGCACTTCATACTCATCGAGTGTCCAGTTCGCATCAGATGAACCCCCAAAACCTACGTGAAATGCTATCAGCTCTTTTTCTATCGTATGTTTTTTGCAAAAATCTCTATAGATATCTTTAGCATCATCAAACGTTAAAAGTGGTTGCTGGTAGTGCTCTTTGATATCTGAAAAGAGTACTTTTATCAGCGCAATATTGTACTCAAACTCAGCCATTTCAGCCCGTGAGCGTCTTTGTTTCACTCGTCTGTTATAAAATATTTGGGCAATTTTTGTAGCGGGGGCTATACGGATTTTTATCTGAGCTAAAAACTGAGCCAGAGCAATTCGCGTATTTGAGAAAAAACTTATAGAAGCATCGATTTTATGCTTTTTGATTTTTTGCACCAACTCAAGGAGGGGACTTTGCGGAGTATCAATTATCACCTCATCTATAAACTCACAAGCCTCTGCCAATTCCTTGTTTAAAGGGGCAACACAAGCGATTATCTTATTGTGCGGACGATACTTTTTTAAGATATAAATAGCCGGCAATGCTGTGATAAAATCTCCAAGTTTATCTGTTCGTACAACAAGTATATTCAATGACTATTGTACCCCGAT
>JALUKO010000349.1 GCA_027056525.1 Helicobacteraceae bacterium
GTACTCGACCATCAAAATCAACCCTAAAAGTTCTAAGGTTTCTCAAGGTGTTGCTCACTTGCTGTACTCATTTGGAAGGGTGTTGACATATACGATTTTAGGTGCGATCTTTGGTGCACTCGGTGGAGTTGCAACCTTTAGTAACAATGCCAATGGGGCACTTCTTATCTTTGCGGGTATCGCTATGATCTTAGCGGGACTTTCTTTGATGGGTAAAGTGAAGTTTTTAACATTGATTGAGCACTCTTTTTCATCTTCTTCTTTATATAAAAATGCTTTTAAACGAGTGCTTAACTCTCAATCAAATGTAAGTTTTTTTATACTCGGTATGCTCAACGGTCTTTTACCGTGTGGATTTGTGTACTTTTTTGCCATTACGGCAGCAAGTACGGCAGACCCTTTTTACGGGGCTTTGGTGATGGCGATTTTTGGACTGAGTACTATCCCTGCAATGTTTGGACTGGGATTTTTAACATCGCTTGCAACCCAAACAAGCTTTAGAAATATGATGATGAGTCTCTCTTCCATTGCAGTGATTTTGTACGGGGCATATACGGTTTATCATGGCTATGATTATATTTCAAACCCACAAAAAACATTAACTGATTGTCATAGTAAATAATTTAATATTAAGTTGATATAATTGAAAAGTTTAAATAAATAACTCCAAGGTATTTAGATGGAAAAATCTATAGTCGAAAGTGTAAAATCACTCCCTCCGCTGTCTAAAACTATTTTAGATATAAACGAAGTGTATGCAGATGAAGATGCTTCTTTGCAAGATTTGGTCAAAGTAATTGAGCGTGATCCTATGATCGTTGCAAATCTTTTAAAAGTCGCGAACTCTCCCCTTTACAGTTTTGGAAGAGAGATAAAAAGTATCTCTCAGGCTGTAAGTTTGTTTGGTATGGGGATGACACGCAATATAACCTTGGGAAATTCGGTACGCAAGCTTTTAAATGTAGATATGCAGCCTTATGGCATCAGTTCCATAAAATTTACCGAGATCTCCAATATGCAAGCCATGTTGATTTATAAATGGTATAAAAAGATAGATGCCAAAAAGGCTGAAAAACTTTATTTGTGTGCATTTTTACAAGAAACAGGAAAGATCCTTATAGCAAGTTCTGTGATCCAAGAGAATGAAACGATCAGTTTCCAATCAGAAGTAGAAACTTCCTATAAATTGTCTATGGTTGAGAAGTCTTATGTTGGTGTGACAGCTGCTGAGGTTTCATCAGAACTTTTTAAACACTGGGGGTTTGACAGTGAATTTGTAGATGCTTTGAAATATTCGGATAACCCCTCAGAAGCATCGCAAAAAGTACAAGAGTTAAGCACTGCTTTAAATATTGTCAAAACCATAGTCCCTATCAATCAGCCATTTTCCGATACATCGATCCGTTTTGGTCTAAAGATGGCAGAAGATGCAGGCTACGACAAGACACTATTGGAGTCTGCTATACATGAGATATTAGAAGATAACACAAAGAGAGAGAATGTCTAAAACAGTTACAATTATAGATACATTTGGTTTTTTTTTCCGCAGTTTTTATGCACTTCCGCAGCACTTAAAAAATAAAGAGGGTTTCCCTACAGGTCTTTTAACCGGTTTTACAAATTTCATAGCAACACTGCAAAAAGATCATGACAGTGATTACATCATCTTTGCCATAGATACCAAAGGGGATACCTTCAGAAATGAGATAGATAAAAATTACAAGGCAAACCGCTCAGCTCCCCCTGAAGAACTTACAATGCAACTTCCAATAGCTGTAGAGTGGATAGATAAAATGGGCTATAAAACTTTGGGAAAAGATGGTTTTGAAGCAGATGATATCATAGCGACTGTGACAAAATTTGCCAAAGAGAAGGGCTATAATGTACGTGTTGTGTCTCACGATAAAGATCTTTACCAGCTTATAGATGACGGGCAGGTTGTTATAGTCGATGCTATCAAGAAAAAAATGGTCGATGAGAAAGCGTGTTTTGAGAAGTATGGAGTATCACCAAAACAGTTCATAGACTA
>JALUKO010000350.1 GCA_027056525.1 Helicobacteraceae bacterium
GTAAAGTTGCTGAATACTATAAAATGAAGTTCGATGCTATTATTGACGGTCTCTCTGAAGCGATTGAGCCTATTATGCTCCTAATCATTGCTTCTATGGTTATTTTACTTGCTCTTGGTATTTTCTTACCTATGTGGGATATGGGCAATGCCGTTCAAGGTAGACAGTAAAAGATTAAAGATCTTTTACCTCTACAACTCTATTGAGAGTGCCTAAGAACTTTTGTATATTCTCTTTAGATCCACTTACTTTATACAAAGTTTTCATCTCATAGCTTTTATCTAAAATCTTGATATCGTGCTCTGCACATTCATACTCAACCATTCTAATATTTGTATAATCAAACTCTATATTTATGATAGACTCTTGAGTATATTCAAAAAGTTCTGCCCTTTTAATGACCAGATTTGTAGCATCCGAGTATGCTCTTACCAAACCACCCGTACCAAGCTTTGTCCCCCCAAAGTACCTTACGGTGATCACGGCTGTATTAATGAGCTGTGCACCTTGCAGTACAAAAAGTGTAGGCTTTGCAGAAGTTCCTTTTGGTTCTCCATCATCATTTGCGTGTTCAATAATCTGATTGAATTCATTGAAGTATCTGTATGCAACAACAAAGTGTCTTGCCTTTGGATGTTCCTGTTTTAGTCTGTGTAGTGTAGTTGCAAATTCCGAGTAAGGAAGAAGGTAAGCAATAAATTTTGAGTGCTTAACTTCTAGTGTATTGTTTGTGATCTCTTTGACATAGTACATCTAGGCTAAATTTGTGAAAACCTTCTGAACATCTTCATCATCTTCAAGTCTTTCAAGTATTTTATCTATATCAGCTTGTTGCTCTTGAGTGATACTTATCGGTGTATTTGCCATTCTCTCAAGGTGTGCTTTAGTGATCTCGATTCCCATACCTTCTAGAGCCTCGTTAAGAGTACCAAAACTTCTGTAATCACCGGTTACCAATACTACGCCATCTTCAGATTCTATCTCCTCAAGACCGGCATCGATAAGTTCTAGTTCTAACTCTTCTATGTCCATGTCATCTTTTAGATCAAATTCAAAAACAGCCTTTCTTGAGAACATAAACTCTAAAGAGCCGTTGGTTAAAAGCTCTCCGCCATGTTTGGTCAATATATTTTTCACATTTGCAACCGTTCTTGTGTTATTATCAGTAGCACATTCGATGAAGATCAAAACACCATGAGGTGCCTTGCCTTCAAAATTGACTTCAAGCATACTTGCGGTGTCTTTTGAGGATGCTCTTTTTATCGCTGCTTCAATGTTGTCTTTTGGCATATTTTCAGCTTTGGCATTTAAGATAGCTGTACGAAGCTTAGCATTCATATCTGGATCTGATCCACCCTCTTTTGCAGCCATCGTAATAATTTTGCCTAATTTTGGGAACAATTTTGACATCGCGCCCCATCGTTTTAGTTTTGATGCTTTTCTGTACTCAAATGCTCTACCCATAAAATTTATTCCTTCTTCTCATGATGGTGCAATTATAGCACTAACTCATTTGAGAGAACCTAAAAAACCCTTCTCAAACGCTTGTAAAAACAAATTTTTTGATTCAAAAGTGTATAATACAAAATAAGGAATTTAGATGCGACTGAGTTTTAAAATAAAACAACATTTTCTTAATGCATTTCGTGAGCTATTTGTACACCATCATGGTTCGCTTGAGTTTCGATCAAAACTTTTTGCCTTGATTCTTGCTGCCAATGAGGATGCCTCAACAGATAATTGTTCTATTGTCAAAGATATTGGAATGCAGATATATAAAAATGATGAAGATCGAGCTGATCTTCTTATGATGACAACAAAAGAGCTTGTAAAAAAAGTACATGACAACAATGGTCTTGATATTGACACTTTGGCAGAGCATATACAAAAAGAACTCAAAATTGTTCCACGTTATGCAAAAAAGATCGATATCGAATCACTTGAAAAATTACTTATTTTTACTCAAGATGAAGATACAAAATCATATCAAAATAATATTTTAGAATTTTTACAAACCCTTAAAGA
>JALUKO010000351.1 GCA_027056525.1 Helicobacteraceae bacterium
GGGAGCGTTTCCACATCAAACAACAGCGCACCATAGGCCTGATTAAAAATCCCGCGCTCCCCCACGGACATGGCCCCAATGGTATCACCGTGATAGCTGTGTTCCATGACCACAATACGATTGCGCTTTTTATCGCGACAAGTATCAACCTGGTTTCGACACTGCTGAAAATCGGTGTGAAAAATATTCTCTCTGCTGAACTTTTCGCCTCCTCTCTGGTGGCGGATCTGCATCTGATCCCCGCATTTTTATACGAGACACTCGCACACGATGTCAAAGCGGCGATAGCGATGGCGATCGGCGCGGTACTGGCGAACCTCTTTTCCATGGCGCTGGTACTGGTGGAAGCCTCTAAAACACAGGATGAGTTTTAGAGGAGTTTCCCTCTTCATAAACGCTTTTTCTGAGAGAGTTTGTCCACTTTTTCAGAAAAAGCGTCAGGGACTTTAAAAACCCTGAACAAATTCTACACAACAGGAGTCCATATCTATGGAATACAAACCATCCCGCATCGAACAAAAATGGCAGACAAAATGGCAGGAGAGCAACGCTTTCGAGCCTTCCGATGACAAAACGTTGCCCAAAAAGTACATTCTCAGTATGTTTCCCTATCCCAGCGGTCGTATTCATATGGGGCATGTCAGAAACTATACCATCTCCGATGCTATCTCCAGACACTATCGCAAAGCAGGCTTCAATGTCCTCCATCCGATGGGCTGGGACAGTTTCGGCATGCCGGCAGAAAATGCGGCGATCAAACACAAGCTGCATCCCAAAAAATGGACCTATGAAAATATCGACTATATGCGCAAAGAGCTTGCCACGCTGGGGCTTTCGTTTGCCCGAACACGTGAATTTGCCACTTCCGATCCGCTCTATACGAAGTTTGAGCAGGAGTTTATTATTCGTATGTTCGAAGAGGGGCTGCTCTATGAAAAGAAACAGAGTGTCAACTGGTGTGAAACATGTCATACCGTTCTTGCCAATGAGCAGGTCATCGAAGGGTGCTGCTGGCGTTGTGACAATGAGGTGGAACTCAGGGAGATGCCCGGCTATTACATTGCCATCACCAAATATGCCCAGGAGTTGCTGGACGATCTGAAAAAGTTGGAAGAGGGGTGGCCGAAACAGGTGTTGACGATGCAGGAGAATTGGATCGGGCGCAGTGAAGGACTTGCCTTTACCCTGACACTGAGCGAAGCATCGATAGAAAAGACGGAGGGTGAAATCACCTCTTTCGATGTCTTTACCACCAGACCCGATACCATCTACGGTGTCAGCTACACCGCACTTGCACCGGAGCATCCTATCGTCAAACTGCTGCTGGAAAAAAATCTCCTTTCGGAAGAGAAAAGCGCCACCATCCGTGCAATGCAGAATATGCCGGAAGTGGAGCGTGCGACATCGGACAAAGAGGGTGTTGATCTGGAATTGCATGTTATCCATCCGCTCACCGGTGCTGAGATCCCCGTCTGGGTCGCCAACTTTGTCCTTGCAGGTTACGGCGGCGGTGCGGTCATGGCGGTACCGGCGCATGACCAGAGAGACTACGAATTTGCAGCAAAATACGATTTGCCGGTCAAAGAGGTAATCGCTTCCGACAAGAGTCAGCTGGAGAAAGAGGCCTGGACTCTTGAAGGGGTACTGGTTAACAGCGGTGAATTTGACGGGATGAAAAACAACAAAGCGAAGCGTGAAATCATCAAGCTTTTCGAACTGAAAGGGATAGGTAAAAAGCAGGTCAACTACAAACTGAGAGACTGGGGAATCAGTCGTCAGCGCTACTGGGGTGCGCCGATTCCGTTCATACACTGTCCCTCCTGCGGACTGGTACCGGAAAAGATCGAAAACCTGCCGGTGACACTGCCTGACGATGTGGAGATTACCGGTGAAGGCAATCCGCTGGACAAACATCCGACATGGAAAAAGTGCAGTTGTCCGAGATGCGGCGGCGACGCTACCCGCGAAACCGATACAATGGACACCTTCGTACAGAGTTCATGGTATTTTCTGCGTTACTGTTC
>JALUKO010000352.1 GCA_027056525.1 Helicobacteraceae bacterium
TAATGAAGGTTGCAAGATATTTCTTATTTCAAAATCGCTAGAAAAAGATAAAAGTAAATATTTAGATAGATTTAGGATTAGACATATCTTTGACCAAATTTTTTGGTTGAAAGAAGATGAGTCTAAAGCGGAATACATTGATCCAAAGGATTCAATATATATAGATGATAGTTTTAGTCAACGAAAAGAAGTGTTTGAAAAACTTGGAGTTCCGACATTTGATTGTAGTATGTTAGAGCTACTAATAGATTATAAAATTTGAAAGATATGAAATGGGAAAAGAAAGGGTTAATATTCACACCGCCAAAAGGTCTTTTTTGGTGGAAGAGTCACGCAATGGCTCCTTCTCCAATTCTTTTGAATAGGGAGGTTATAAGAGTATACGTCGGAGCCTTAGACGGAAATGGCATATCAAGAATAGCTTATGTTGATTTAAGCGCCGATAACCCTAAAAAAGTTTTAAGATTTTCTCGAGAGCCAGTTTTAGATATAGGAGAAGCGGGAACTTTTGACGAGAACGGGGTGTTTCCAGCGAGTATTTATAGATTTAAGGACAGAATTCTTCTCTATTATACAGGTTTTCAATTAGGGCAAAAAGTCAGATATTTTATGTTTGGAGGATTAGCGGTAAGCACAGATAATGGGGATACTTTTAAGAGAATAAAGAGAGTTCCTGTTACTGACAGATCAGACGAAGGCCTATATTTTAGAGGTGGACCAACGGTCATTTATGATAATAATGTATTTAGATGTTATTACTCTGCTGGTAGTGAATGGATAAAGGTAGGGGGTAAGTTGCGTCCTACTTATAACATTTTTTATGTTGAATCCAATGATGGAATCACTTTTTCTTCTACAGGTACTATGTGTTTGTCTTATGACAGCAAAAAGGAGCATGGATTGGGAAGGCCCCAGATAATAAAAGATAATGGAGTTTATAAGTTGTTCTATACAAGAAGAATGCTCAACATGAGATATTTAAGCGGCTATGCGGAATCAAGAGATGGTATTAAATGGGTGAGAAAAGATAAAGAATTAGCATTAAACCCTTCAAAATCAGGATGGGATTCAAAGATGGTATATTTTCCTAACGTGATCAAAGTCAAGGATAAATGGTTTATTTTTTATAATGGAAATGATTATGGTGAAGTCGGTTTTGGATATGCGGAACTTTTATCTTGGTGATTTATGTTTACTATCATAAAGTACAACCCACAATTTAAGAAGCAATGGGATGATTTTGTAAGCAGGTCAAAGAATGGCACTTTTTTGTTTTACAGGAATTATATGGATTATCATTCTCACAAATTTGCTGATAATTCATTAATGTTTTTTATGGATGGGAAGTTGATTGCTTTAATGCCAGCTAATATAGAAAGGGATGTTATTTATAGTCACGCGGGACTTACTTACGGTGGTATTGTAGTGGACAAAAAGTTTAAAACTGCAAAGATGATGACTTTATTTGGAGAGGTGATGAAATATTTAAAATCAAAAAAGATAGCTAAGCTTATTTATAAAGCTGTTCCTCATATATATCATGTTGTTCCTGCCGAAGAAGATCTTTACGCTATTTTTAGGTTCGGTGGGAAAATTGTGAAAAGGGAAATATCCTCAACAATAATTTTAGGAAACGAGATTAAATTTAGTGCCGGGAAAAGACAAAGAATAAACAGGTTAAGAAAAGAAAACATTCAAATAGAAAAAAGCAATGATTATAGATTGTTTATGAATATGGTCAAAGAGGTATTAAACGAAAAATACGGGGTTGATCCAACCCATACGTCAGAAGAGATTAGTTTATTAGCCAAAAGGTTTCCTGATAATATCAAACTATTTTTGTTAAAAAAAGACCAAATTCCTTTGGCGGGGACGATTATGTATGAGACTGAAAGAGTAGCTCACGCACAGTATATTGCTGGTAATTCGATAAAGAAAAAAATTGGCGCTATTGATTATTTGCTCAATTTTTTAATAAATGATTACTATAAAAATAAAAAGACTTATTTTGACTTTGGGAT
>JALUKO010000353.1 GCA_027056525.1 Helicobacteraceae bacterium
GCGACGACAGACGGTGAGATCTTGGGAAGTGAAATATCTACCGATAAAGTGGTCGTGAGCCTTAGTGCGTTTGAAGATGCATCTTTTAAGGTTGCTATGCAAGAGAATGACAATGATGATTATCTGTGTGGTACACGACTTGCCGAGAAAATTGTAACTCAAGATACTAAAGTATGTTTTTTATTCTCAGACGGTCTTGGTATGAATGGGGAGTTTTTTCTCGATGGGTTTAGTAGTGTTTGCGGTGATATCCCTATCGCCGGAGGTATGGCCGGTGATGGTGCAAATTTTAAGAAAACATATGTTTTTTGTAATCAAGGGATGACAAGCTGTGGAGCCGTCGGTGTCAGTATCAATACTAAAAAGCTTCATGTCAATACAACATACAGCTTTTTTTGGCATGAGATAGGTAAAGCACTTACTATTACAGAGGCAAAAGATAACCGTGTTTATGAGATAGATGATAAAAAAGCAGTCGATGTCTATGCGCGCTACTTGGGCAAAGATGTTGCAGAATCTCTTCCGGCGACGGGTATTGAGTTTCCGCTTATCATTACAAGAAACGATGTAAAGATTGCTCGCGCTGTTGTTGGAAAAGAGGATGATGGCTCTTTGCTTTTTGCCGGAAATCTTGAAGTTGGCGACAAAGTACATTTTGGATATGGAAATTCAAATATGATCTTGCAAGAGTCTGTTATGACAAGAGAGGCATTTAAAAATTCTGCGGTGGAGTCTATATTTATCTATTCATGTATGGCGCGTCGCAGATTTTTAAAAAATGCTATCAGCGCAGAGATATATCCACTTGCAAGTATGGCACCCACAAGTGGATTTTTTACTTATGGAGAGTTTTTTAAAAGCACAAAAAGCGAACTTCTTAACCAAACAATGACTGTAATTGCTTTGAGTGAAAATGATGAGATCACTCATGAAGAGCATGATTATAACTTTTATCATAAAGATATTGAAGAAGCAGGCGCCACCTATAAAGTGCTTTCTCACCTGATTCAAGAAACCTCTTCGGAACTTCAAGAAACCAATGACAACTTGGAAAGACTCGTAGAGATAAAAACGCAAGAGTTGCAAGATAAGGTTCTTGAACTTGAACATGCTTCCAAAGTTAAGTCAGATTTTTTGGCAAATATGTCTCATGAGATCAGAACACCGCTCAATGCTATTTTAGGGTTTGTCGATATCTTAAGTGCAGCAGAAGAGAGCAAAGAGAAAAAGAACTATCTTGAAATTATTAAAAACTCCGGAGATACACTTCTGACCGTCATCAATGATATTTTGGATTTTTCTAAAATAGAGAGCGGAAAAATGCTTTTAGAAAAAAGAAAATTTTCGACAAAAAAACCTTTTAAAGAGGTGGCGCAACTTTTTTATGAAAAAGCAAAAGAGGATGGTATAGAGTTACTTATCCGTATTGATGCATCACTGCCGAAGTTTTTTATAGGTGACAGAGTAAGGATAAAGCAGGTTGCTACAAACTTTGTGAGCAATGCTCTCAAGTTTACACCAAAGGGTGGAGAGGTGATCATCTCTGTAGGTTTTGATGATAAAGCTCAAGAGCTTTTGTTTAGTGTAAAAGATACAGGCATAGGGATCGATGAGAAAAACCTTGAGAGGATATTTGACTCTTTCTCACAAGAGGACACCAGTACGACAAGAAGGTTCGGTGGTACAGGTCTTGGACTCTCTATCTCATCTGCACTTATCAAATCGATGAATGGCACCATCAATGTTCAAAGTGTTGTAGGTGAGGGGAGTGAGTTTAGTTTTACAATACCTTCAGGTGAAGTCTCAGAAGCTGCAGAGTCTCAAAAGCTTACTAAACAGATAGATGTCACTAAACAACTCGAGGGAGTTGTGTTGCTTGTAGAAGACAATAAAACAAATCAGATGCTTATGAATATCCTTTTAGGTGATATAGGCATAACAGTGGATCTGGCAGAAGATGGTCTGGAGGCTGTTGAAAAATTTAAAAACCATAGTTATGACCTTGTGCTAATGG
>JALUKO010000354.1 GCA_027056525.1 Helicobacteraceae bacterium
TATATCTTTTAATACTAAACTCATCTCTGAAAAATTATAATTAGGCGTCATCGCTCCATAAACCATCTCCCCATCTATCCAGCGACAATTTGGGAAACCTAGTATCAAAGAGCCATTTTTTTCTAGTTGATTTTGGTAAATAGACATAAATCGTTCATTAAAGTTTATATTTGAACTCTGCAAAGTACCTATAGATACTATCATATCAAAACACCCTAAATTAAGCGATGATAATGAATTAATATCGCCACATATCATTTTTGCCTTAGTATACTTTTTTTCTGCATACTCTATGATAGATTGACTGTAATCAACTCCAACTAGCTCTATCCCCTTAGCATCATCACCTAAAAGCTTATAAATAACTTCAAACTCATCACCCTTGTTTATTCCTAGATTTAAAACTCTTCGCTTATTTGATACTGTACAAAACTTTAATGCCTCTTGGTAATAGTATAAAAAACTAGGTTGAGTTACTTTATCGATGTTAAAAAATTCACTAGATACTCCATACTTCTCTTGACTCTTAGCATCATTATGAAATGATTTATCTTCTCTTAGCTTTACAAAAGATAGTTCTATCCTATCTTCATCAAGTATTTCTGGAGTTAAGAGTTTATATTTATATATCTGTGCAATATCAACAACTCCTTTATATCCAAGTTTATTAAAGAACTCTTTATCAAGAACAAAGGATAGCTTATCATCATGTTTAAATGCTTCAAAAAAATCTATAAGTTGGTATGTATTATTTAATATCTCATTTTCCATAAATATATTATATAATAAGCCTATGATTAAAAGAATTAAAAAATTTACAACTACCAATACATTAGTAATACTTGGAATTATACTCGGTACATTATTTGGCATATTTTTCCCTGAGTTAGCACTAAAACAAAAAGCTGTTGGAACTGCTTTCATATATTTTTTAAAGATGCTAGTCATCCCCCTTGTTTTTGCAAGTATATATGTAGCTATACTTGGGCTTGGTTCACGTCAGGAGCTAAAACGTATAGGCTTAAAGACTTTAGCTCTTTACCTTCTAACTACAGCACTCGCTGTAATAATAGCTATAATTGCTATCAATTTATTTCCAATAGGTGAACAAATATCTACTGATGGTCTAGAGTTTACAAAGGCACAAACAATAGCACCATTCTCATTAGAAGCTATGTTACTTAGTTTCATCCCTATCAATATATTCTCTTCATTTTCACATGGAGCTATGATGCAAATCATTGTTTTTGCTATTATGTTTGGAGTAGCCTCTCTTTACTTAAAGCCAAAAGAACAAGAGCCGATGGTTAGTTTTTTCAATGGCGTTGCAAATGCGATGCTTAAAATGGCAGAATGGGTTATTATAATGACCCCTATTGGTGTATTTTCTCTCATATCATATGTAATTGCTGAACAAGGTGTAGATGTTATTTTAGGACTTTGGAAATACATCTTGCTTGTAATTGGAGTTATAATCTTTCATGCACTCATAACTCTTCCTGCTATATTGGCACTCTTTACTAAGATTAATCCTTATAGATATTTATCAGATGTAAGAGAGGCTCCAATCATGGCTTTTTCAACTGCATCTTCAGCGGCTACGCTACCTGTATCGATGCGAATATCTCAAGAGATGGGTGGAGTTGATAAAAAAACAGCCTCTTTCGTACTACCACTTGGAGCTACTGTATCTATGGATGGGACAGCTGCATATCTTAGTATTGCTGTTTTATATATAGCTAATTTAGCTGGTGTTGATTTAACTTTTGGTGATCAAATTTTACTTGGAGTAACTGTAGTAGCACTAAGTGTTGGAGTAGCAGCACTTCCAAGTGCATCATTAGTAATGATGGTAGTAATTTTAAATCAACTTGGACTGCCTACACAATACATAGCACTAATAGTAGCAGTTGATAGAATTTTAGATATGTGTAGGACATCACTAAATGTCACCTCAGATTTGATAGTTACAAAAATAGTAGATACACTAATAAAAAAAAGCAACCAACAAGAT
>JALUKO010000355.1 GCA_027056525.1 Helicobacteraceae bacterium
CCCTTTGTCTCTCTGCTTCCGATCTAATCTGCTCCAATCTTGCAATATATTTTTCTCTCTTAATTGTCAACCGTGATCGTTCACCTTGTCCAGCTTTAATTGCTTTACCGAAGAGCTCAACAAACAATGTTATAGACTTTAATGCATCATCATTTCCAGGGATTACAATATCAACCCAGTCAGGATCGGTATTTGTATCTACCACTCCAAGTATAGGAATACCAACAGCACGAGCTTCTTGAATGGCATTTACCTCAAGCTTTGGGTCAATTATTATTATCATCGAAGGAAGTGATCTCATAAACTTGATACCGTCAAAAAGCCTTCTTAATCTTTCAAGCTCTCTTTTCATCCATACAATTTCTTGCTTTGTTCTGTTTTCCACACCTTCAGCCAGATCTTCTTCCAAGGAAATTAATCTTTTTATGCTCTTCTGAATAATTTTAAAGTTAGTTAGCAAACCACCGGGCCACCTATTTACCACATAGTGAGCACCGACCTGCTCAGCAACACTCTTTACAATATCTCTTGCCTGTCTTTTAGTACCTAACATAAGCACTTCCCTTTTAGGTGCAGCTTCCTGAATCTTAGGCAAAGCTATCTCCAAACTCTTAAGAGTTTGATACAGGTCAATAATATGAACGTTATTCCGTTCTGTATAAATATATCTAGACATCTTAGGGTTCCACCTATTGGTCTGATGTCCAAAGTGAACGCCTGCTTTTAAGAGTTCCTCTACCGAGGGTAATTGAATAGTATTTTTCATAAGCTTTTTATTATTCCTTTAAACCTCTGCACTATATCAGGAGTTTGGAGAAACCCCTCAGGAATAATCCAGCTAGTGCATGTGATGTTACGTCGCTTATGATAACATAAAGCCAAATAAACGTAAACTCTTTATGCGCAGGGGGCAGCACATGGTTCACACTTTTTAAATAAGGGATATGTACAATACTGTTGACCATGTGCTGGCCCAGAACCTTTAGCGAAAAGTTTTGCGACATCATTAGCACCTAGTTTTCTCTTTCTTCGGTTAAGACATCCAAAATACTAACCCATCCCTGACGCGACAAAATTATATGATCAATTATCGGTATCCCCAGGATATTGCCAACTTTCATAAGTCTAATTGTTTCTTTAATGTCGGCATCACTAGGAACACTGAATCCTGATGGATGATTATGCGCCAAAATAATCTTGTAAGCACGCAATTCTATTGCGGGCGCGAAAATTTCCCTTGGATGCACAACATTTTCTGCAATAGTTCCAATTGTTATTGTCCGCTTATCTATTAATTGCAAATGAGTATCAAGAAACAAGGCAACTAAATGCTCTTGCTTCAAATACTTTAGATCATTTAAATAATTTGCCGCGTCTTCAGATGTTCTAATAAACGTATTCCCGCCCAAAAATTTCCTTTTCCAATACCGGAACAAAAGCTCTCTGATAGCCACAAAAGATAAAGCCTTTGACTTCCCCACCCCCGGCACATCTGTTAAATCTTCAACCGAGCAATCAAGTAGTTTAGGTTTTAAACGCTTTACAAAGGACCTCGCTGTTTTAGAAACATGATAATAACGATTACCAGACTCCAGAAACACCATTATTAGTTCGGAATCTGAAAGCGTTTCCACTCCCCGAGATAAAATTTTCTCACGAGGTTTAATCTTTTTACTTACCATTACTTCGACTTATTTCCACTCTCCTTACGTATATATCTACATTTGGGATAATTACTACATCCAATAAAGGTCTTACCCCATTTTCCTCTTCGTTCTACCAAAGGAGAACCACATTCAGGACATTTTTCCTTTAAAAGCAATGGCTTTGTCGTCTTACACTTAGGATAATTTTCGCACGCCCAAAAACTGCCAAACTTACCTTTTTTTAGAATCATCTTACCTCCACAATTTTCACACTTTCCAGGATCCAAGTACTTTTTCCTAAAAACTTCTTCCTGATCCTTAAATGCAAGCGATGTTGATTCTTCTCCGCTGTCCAAGGA
>JALUKO010000356.1 GCA_027056525.1 Helicobacteraceae bacterium
AACATGAAGATGAAAAAGCCCATTCCCATCACACCTCTTGCCAGCAGCAGTGGAGTAGGTACTACCATGAAGGCTAAAAACCCTCAATACAGACTCGATGATCCGGGAGTAGGTTTAAGAGACAATGGAAGGAAAGTGTTGAGCTATGCCGATCTGAAATCACTTCGATCAACACAAACCGACCGCTACCCAGATAGAGAGATAGTATTGCACCTTAGCGGGAATATGGATCGTTATATGTGGAGTATCAACGGCATAGCCTACAAAGATGCCAAGCCTTTGGAGTTTCACTATGGGGAACGTCTGAGAATTACCTATATCAATGATACCATGATGAATCACCCTATGCACCTTCACGGTATGTGGAGTGATCTGGAGACGGGCGAAGATACTTTGGTGAGAAAACACACCATCATCGTTCAACCCGGTGCAAAGATCAGTTTTCGTGTAGATGTTGATGCAAAGGGAGAGTGGGCTTACCACTGCCATTTGCTTTACCACATGACCGATATGTTTAGAAAAGTCGTAGTGGCTTAAAGGAGACGAGATTATGAAGAAGATACTATTATCAACACTTATATCATCATTATTGGTAACATCAGTTTTTGCAGGAGGCGGGGGTGATATACTCAGAGCCAGTACAACTGTAGATAACCTGGAGTACCAATTTAATGATGAGAAGGTACTCAACTGGGATGCTCTGGCATATATCGGTTACGATATTAACAAAATCTATATCTATTCAGAGGGGGAAAAAGCGCAGGGGGAATCTGCAAGCAGTGAAAACGAGCTTGTTTACTCTCGTGCTGTTTATCCTTTTTGGGATCTACAAATTGGTCTAGATTATGATAAAACACCCAATGAGAGTAAAACATGGGGTGTTCTTGCCATCCAAGGTTTAGCACCCTATTTCTTTGAAACAAGAGCCGTTGTTCTCATTGGGGATGATGGCAATGTAGGGTTTCGCTTTGATGTAGAGTATGAAGCACTTATTACGCAAAAACTCATCCTTACACCAAGTTTTGCTCTGGATGCCTATACTAAAGATGCGCGTGCACTGGGTATTGGAAGTGGTCTCTCAAACATCACAGCAGGAGCAAGGCTCCGTTATGAGTTTATACGGGAGTTTGCACCTTATGTGGGTGTGGAGTGGAGTAAAAACTTTGCAGACACAAACACACTAGCCCCTCTTGATGAAGCATATATCAATGCCGGTGTGAGATTTTGGTTTTAAGGAAATATTATGAAAACATTAACAATATCACTGTCTCTGCTTCTTCCTTTTGTGCTTTTTGCACATGGAGATAAAGAGCATACAGAAACAAGTACACCGATACAAGAAACACAAACAAGCAGTGCTTCCAAGCTAAGTGCTTACAAAAGTATCAACACAGAGTATCTCAAAAAGATTCAACCGATTTTTGAAAAAAAATGTTTTGATTGTCATGGTAAGGTTAAAAATTTCCCTTGGTATTATGTGGTCCCCGGAGTCAAACAGATGATCGACTATGATATCAAAGAGGCAAAAAAGCATATTGATATGAGTGGCAACTTTCCTTTTATCTCACATGAATCACCGCTACAAGATCTGCAGAGCTTAAAAGAGGTTGCCATAGAAAATGATATGCCCCCTTTTCGCTACCTTCTAGGGCATTGGGATGCAAAACTAACCGATGAGGAAAAACAACTCCTTCTAGAATGGAGCGATCAATCGATACTCAAACTCAAAGGAGTTCGTCATGAATGATTCACATATACACTCACACACCCACGATACGGACACAGCAACATACACCTGCCCCATGCATCCTGAAGTGATCAGCGACAAACCCGGCTCATGTCCCAAGTGTGGCATGGCTCTTGAAGCTATGCAAGTGCAAGAAGATGAAGAGAATGAAGAGTTGCATTATATGAGCAAAAGATTTTGGATAAGCACTTTTTTATCTATCCCTATCTTTCTTATAGCAATGATAAATGACTTAACACCCCAGTACCTTC
>JALUKO010000357.1 GCA_027056525.1 Helicobacteraceae bacterium
CTTAGCCTCTGCGCTGTGGCTCAAGAGAGGGTTGTCTCCCTGAGCCCCTCCATAACAGAGATCGTTTTTGCGCTTGAGAAGGGGGATGCGCTTGTTGGAACAAGTTCTTATTCCCTCTATCCAAAAGAGGCACTCAAGCTTCCTGTTATAGGGGGTTACACACAGCCAAATATAGAAAAAATCTTAGCACTCTCCCCCACTTTGGTCATTGGACAGACATTTAACTTTCGAGCACTTCAAAAACTAAAAAAATTTCATATCAAAACACTTATGGTACGTCTTCAAAGCATCAGAGATATCCAAAACTCTATCCAAAAAATTTCAACTGCTCTTCATGCACAAGAATCAAAAGAGCAACAGCTCCTCCATAACATAACAACTGCAATCGACTCTATAAAAAAAACAAAAACACCCCATAGCGTTATGATAGTGTACGGACTCATGGATGATCTCAGAAGCAGAACATATATTGCAGGCAACAACATCTTTTTTGATGAGATCATTAAACTGAGTGGAAACACAAACGCTTACACAAGCGACAACACACAGCAACCTGTTTTAAATTATGAAAATATCATAGCACTCAATCCTGATCAGGTGATCATACTTCATTCAAAAAAAAGCCACCCAAACACCGATATCAAAAAAGCACTCCAAAACTGGTACGCACTGCCCATAAACGCTTCAAAGAACAAAAAGATCAGTATCGTTGATGAGGAGTATATCCATATCCCCTCACACAGAATAGCCCTTACCATACAAAGACTCTCACAAGAGATGAGTGATGATTGAGATCGATTCTCTGAGTTGCCGTTTTGATGGAACGAGTGTTCTTGAAAATATCTCTTTAGATATAGACTCTCATTTGAGCATACTTGGGGCAAACGGTTCAGGTAAAAGCACCTTTGCAAAATCACTCTGTAACCTTGTAGAGTTTCAAGGGAGCATACACCTAAACTCCCATGACGTGAAAGAGATTTCACACAAACAAAGAGCAAAACTGATCTCTTACATACCTGCGAAACTGGAAGTTTACGACCCCTACATAGAGCTGTTTGAGTTTGTACTTCTTGGTAGGTTTGCCTACAAAAAAAGTTTTTTTGAATACACACACCAAGATCGCCAGATCGCTCTTAAGTATCTACGACTTCTCAACATTGAACACCTAAAAAACCACACCCTGCACTCTTTAAGCTCGGGTGAGCAACAACTCGCACTTATAGCAAGCGCACTCTCTCAGGAGAGTGATATCATCATACTTGATGAGCCTACAGCGAACCTTGATCCTTACAACTCACGGGTGATAGCACAACACATCAAAGCACTGCAAAGGTCACATCAGGTCATACTGATAACACATGATCTGCACCTTGCTGCATTTGTCAACTCCGCTGTACTTTTTTTCAAAGACGCCAAAGCAGATTTTTACAAAAACAATTTTTTTCAAAACAGTGTACTTCAGAAGCTCTATGGGGTTGAGTTTGACAATCTGGCGGTCAGATATGAGTAGGTTTGTTATCTGGTTTGCTCTTGTATCTATTGCGCTTCTCTCACCCTTTGTGGGTGCCGCTTCCATAAATATCGACGATCTTTTGCATTTTGATTCGCTCAGCTCAAGCATATTTTTTGAGCTTCGACTTCCCCGCGTCGCATTTGCCTTTTTAGCGGGTGCCATTTTAGCTCTCAGTGGCCTTTTATTTCAAACGCTCTTTAGAAATGCTCTTATGACACCCTACACGCTTGGAATCTCAAGCGGTGCAGTTTTAGGGGCGGGGATAGCCATAAAACTTGGTCTTACAAGCTTGTTTTTTGGTCTTGGGGCTATGAGTATCTTTGGATTTTTAGGTGCTATGTTCACTGTTTTTTTACTTGTGTATCTTGCACGCTTTTTACGCAATTCACAACAAGAATCACTTTTACTTTTAGGAATTGCCCTCTCACTCTTTTACTCTGCTGCACTGATGGTACTGTTTTATCTCGGAGATACACTCCAAAACGATATGCTCATACGCTTTACTATGGGTTCTCTCTCAGTGATTGGGTGGGTTTACCCTTTAGTACTTGTAGTGATCACACTCATTTTGATCCTGAGCATCTATCTTTTTAGGTTTGAGCTGCAGCTTCTGAGTATCTCTGATGAGAGCGCCTCTCTTAAAGGGGTTCATACAAAAAGACTTACCCTCTTTTTACTCATCGTCTCATCATTTGCCATCGGTACACTTGTAAGCATAAGCGGTCCCATAGGCTTTGTGGGGCTGATCATCCCCCATATGGTCTCCAAGCTCTACCCAAGCAGTGTGGACAAGCGCATACTCAAAACGGCACTTTTTGGCGGGCTTTTTCTTATAGCCTGTGACACGCTCACCCGTGTACTCGACACCCAGAGTGAGCTTCCCATAGGGATAGTGACTGCATTTATCGGCGGTCCGTTTTTTATCTATCTTATTATCAGCAGAAACAAAAAGTAAGGGGGCTGTATGGGTTACGCATCATGGTTTGACACACATGCAAATAAACATAAAGCGATAGTGGGAAAACTTCTCAAAGAGGGTTATAACAAAGAGGCTGTTATCGAGTATTTTGACTTTGAGAACATGGTGCAAAAAGAGCCTGAGTTCTGTCCGCTTTATGCCAAAAACCAAAAATGTCATGAGATGAGTTCTCTTAACTGCTACCTTTGTGCCTGCCCCAACTTTAGGTTTGACGATGAGGGCATTGAGCAGATACAAGGCAAAACCAAGTACAGTTTTTGTGCTATTGACTCTAAAGATGGCAGAGCAGGAGTGTACGCAAACAAGATCCATCAAGACTGCTCACTATGTCAAGTACCACACACACGAGAGTATGTACGCAAACATTTTGAGTTTGAGTGGAGCCAGATTATGAAAAAGTGTCCTCTTTAAATGGGTGTCAAAACATCTATAGATCTCAAAGAGGTACAAAAGCTTTTTCCGGACTTTACTATCAACTCCCTTACCCCTACAACATCAGGGGTTGTTGATACAACCTACATTACGGAGCATTATGTTCTTAAAAAGTATGAAAGAGAGTGTAATGTTACACACGATGCACAACGCCTCAAGCTCTTACACAAACAAGGGCTGCGTGTTCCCAGACATCTCTCCTCAAACAGGCAATGGCACCTGTATGAGAGACTCACGGGTTTAGAGCCACACACCATACAAACCTACCATATCCAGGCTCTTGCAAGGTTTCTCTCAAAGTTTCACTCCCTCAGCCACCGCATGGTTTGTGAAACACACTTTCTTGAGAACTACAGTATCGAGGGTATGTTACGCTATTGTAAAAAGCATCATTTTTTTTACTACAAAAAACTGCAACACCTCAAGGATTACAAACTTGTAAATGATGGTTTTATTCACGGGGATATCTTTAAAGACAACACCCTTTTTCATGGTGAGCAAATCGCTGTTTTTGACTTTATCGATGGTGGAAGCGGCGCTTTTGTATTTGATGCGGCGGTGGCACTTACAGCCTTTGATGCGAACAAACACACACCCTGTTTTCTCAACCTTTTTCTCAAAACATACAACCAAAGAGCCGTTAAAAAACTAAGCAAAGAGGAGCTGCTTCACAGTATGCAAAAAGCGGCACATCTTTACGCGCTTTTGCGGATACAGCACTACAAAAACACCAAACGAGCCAAAGAGCTTCTTAGTAAAATTTAGGTAAAATCCCCTATGCAAATAACAATAGATCAATACAACATGCAAAACCTGCAAACCTTTAGTGAACTTCTCAAAAAAGATCCAAGCACCATCATCAACGAAGCGTTAGAAGAGTACTTTGAGAAGGAGCAAAAAAAACTTTTGGAGAAAAACCTTGAAGATGAAAACGCTATGACAAACCTCGACTTTAACGAGTTTTGGGATGATGTCGATATATGAAACACGGCGGCAATATCTATAAGGCAGCAAAAAAACTTCGCTGCCTACCTGAGCAGATCATAGATTTCTCCTCTAACATCAACTGCTACCATCCAAAAACAGGCATAACCCCGACAAAGGCGATGCTCATTCCCTATGCTGATGCAAACTACACCAAACTCAAAAAAACTATCGCAAAATCTTACGCACTCAAACCTGCACAAATCTCACTTCACAGTGGTGCTACCGCCGCTATTTTCAAGCTGTTTGAGAGCTTGGAAGAAAAGCGTGTCTATCTCTATGCACCACTCTACGGTGAGTACGAAAAAGCCGCCAAAAAATACAACAAAAACATTGTCAAGATAAATCGCTTTAGCAACATAGATAAGCGGGTCAAAAAAAACTCCATCGTTGTTTTTGTCAACCCCTCAACCCCTGAGGGAAAGTTTTATAAACTCGATAAACTTTTTGCTATGTGGCAGGAGCAAAACTGCACCATCATTCTTGATGAATCTTTTTTAGAGTTTGAAGCTCTTCTCTCTCAACGCTTTAGGATCGCAGAGTATAAGAAGCTCTTTATAGTGCAGTCATTTTCAAAGTTTTACAGCTGTGCGGGCGTACGTATAGGTGCAGTGTTTAGCAGTACAAAAAATGTGCAAAAACTTCACGCTCCGCCATGGAGTATCTCCTCTTTTGACGCCGCATTTTTACAAAAGAGGCTCAGTGATACAGAGTTTATAAAAAAAAGCAGAAAAATACACCTAAAAAGAAAACAGGAACTCTACCGTATTTTAGAAGATTCCAAGTTGTTTGACACCATTTATGCGAGTGATGCCAACTTTTTTCTCACCCACTCCAAACACGCCAAAAAGCTTCACAAACATCTCTATGACAACAAAATACTCACAAGAGTTTGTACAAGCTTTGATTTTCTTACACACAGGCATATTCGCTTTGCACTCAAAGATACAAAGGCACATAAAAAACTTCAAAAGGCGCTCCATGCATTCACTTAGTATTTTTGGAACAAGCAGCGATGCCGGCAAATCAACGCTTGCTTTTGCCATCACCTACCTCCTTCACCATCGAGGTATCAAAGTTGCCCCTTTTAAAGCACAAAATGTCTCAAATAACTCTCAGGTCAGTGATGATGGCGGTGAGATAGCGATCCCCCAAC
The DNA here is from genome assembly GCA_027056525.1 of Helicobacteraceae bacterium. Taxonomy (GTDB): domain Bacteria; phylum Campylobacterota; class Campylobacteria; order Campylobacterales; family Sulfurimonadaceae; genus Sulfurimonas. Next base: position 5,065 of record JALUKO010000357.1, read on the forward strand.
ACTTTGCAGCAGAGTCCATCGGGGTGAAAACCTCGGTATCTATGAACCCCATACTTCTCAAATCGGGAGGCAACTCCTGCGCGCATATCATTATCAACGGTAAAAATATCGGCAACCAAGATGTATGGAGCTATTACCGAGATATCGATACGCTCAAACCTTTTGCAAAAGAGGCCTTTGAGACATTACGAAAAACATATGAGTGCATAGTTGCCGAGGGTGCTGGAAGCCCGGTTGAGCTGAATCTGATGCAAAAAGACCTCTCCAATATTTTCATAGCCGATGAGTTCAACACCAAAATCATACTTGTAGCCGACATACAAAAAGGCGGTGTCTTTGCTTCTATATACGGTGTGTATAAACTGCTTCCAAAAAAACTTCGCAAAAATCTCATAGGTGTGATTGTCAATAAATTTCAAGGAGATATGACACTCTTTGATGAGGGGGTCAAGATCATACAGGAGCGTTTTGGCATCAAGGTGCTTGGTGTTGTACCGTTTTGCCCTTTTAACCTCGGATTTGAAGATGCCCAATCCCTTATGAACTATAGGCAAGATACAACAGATGCCATCATAAAGGTGGGTGTTGTGAGATTACCCCATATCTCAAACTTTACCGACTTTGAGCCCCTTGTTGCAGATGCACAAGTGGAGCTTACTTTTGTAAGTTCACTCAGTGAAGCGAGTCTGTGCGATGTTGTTGTTCTACCTGGAAGCAAAAGAGTTGTAGATGATCTTGCATGGTTAAAAGAGCGAGGTTTTGAGTCACTTCTGAGTTCAAAAGAGAAAGTTATTGTCGCTATTTGCGGCGGCTACGAGATGATGTTTGAGAAGATTTTTGACCCCCTCATGATAGAATCTGATGAAAAAGAGGTACAGGGATTTGGGCGTTTTAAAGGAGTTGTTACATTTCAAAAAGAAAAGATCCTTAAAAAAGGCACCTATAACCTCTTTGGTACTATTGTCGATGGGTATGAGATACACAACGCCGTTGCAACAAAAAGAGCAAAAAAGAAAAAAAATCTTTATGGAACCTTTGTGCATGCTCTCTTTGAGAGTGATGAGTTTCGCTACAAACTCTTTAGCTCCATAAATCCAAACTACACAGGCTACTCTTTTCAAACCTACAAAACAAAAGCGATACAAAAATTTGCCCTTCATATAGATAAGCATATAGATATGGATCATATAGAGAAAATGTTGCATGAGTAATGTGCTTATTGCCCTTTTAGCTTACATCATCGACAAAATCTTTGGTGAATTTCGTTTTATCAAGCACCCCATTATCATCATCGGGGAGCTTATCTCCTTTGCAGAGAAAAAACTCTATAACAACACTGTTTTGAATGGTTTGTTACTTGTTATGTTTGTGTTAGCTGTTGTCACTTGCATAAGCTTTTTGCTTGAGGCTTTGCTTGCAGCGTTGCCCTATGCTCTTTACATACTCTGTGCCTCATTTATAAGTGCTATGTTCTTAGCTCATAAAATGCTCTACGACAGTGTTTTGGAGCTACTCTTTACCCAAGATAAAAAAACCGCCCTTGCCCAACTCGTCAGTAGAGATGTTGCAACGATGGATGAGAGCGATATCTATAAAGCCGGTATTGAGACCTATGCAGAAAATCTAAGCGATGGTGTCATCGCACCGCTTTTTTACCTGCTGCTTTTTTCTCTTCCCGGTATCATCATCTACAAAACCATCAACACTATGGACTCTATGCTCGGATACAAAAATATGCGCTATGAGAAGTT
>JALUKO010000358.1 GCA_027056525.1 Helicobacteraceae bacterium
ATTCTTTGCAAAGAGTTCCTCTTTTGCATCTACAATCGTTTGTGTCTTTTGTGATGTTATGAAATACTCACCACTCAAAAGCACTATAAAAGCGATCAACACCGCCCCTATAGTGTAAAAACTTTTCGTGTTGAGAATATGTCCGTACTGTTGCAGCTGTATCTTGTGCTCAGGTAACTTCAAAGCTGAAATATCCAACTCTCCACTCTCTTTGATCCAACCAGATGGAACAAGAAGCACAATACCCTCTTTCACATAAACACTTTGTGTCTCACTGACCTTAAACGCACCCTCCATACCTTCTAGTACACTCTGAGCCAGATATACATGTGCCACATTGGATATCTGCAATCCTTTGCGTGCCATAAGTTCGAGTATCGCTTTGTCCTCATAGGCAACTACTATGAACTCATCCCCTTTTTTATAGGCGCTATAGCTGTAGTTGCCTTCTGGAAGGGTGTCTTCAAAAATAGAGGGGAGTAACTTTGTAACATCTCTGAGATACTTGACGGGCAAATGTAATTTTTTCACCCAATACAGAGAGGGGGAAAGAACTATATTGACCTTTTGAGCACTACTCAACGATGAATCAAAACCTTTAGAATCTTTATCTAAAAAAATTGTTTCATATTTGTTGTTAAATTTCATAAACAAAGTTATACCCTTTTTTTGTTTTCATATTATACTCAAAACTGATCTTGGCACTTTGAGAATTTTGTATGATCTCAACACTTACATCAAGATAAGGCTCAAAAAAACTTGTCTTAAATTTCGTTGATACAATGCTTTTTTCATCATTATTCAAAACTATATCGTCCAATTTCTCATAAACTCCACTACTGAGTTCTTTGGCTCTGAGCTTATCACAACCAAGCATCATCTCCCAGACATCAGGTGTTGCATGGTTGAGATCAATTTTATAATCTGCATCATTACTATAATAAAAAATATTTTTAAACTGTATATTTTTCAAAGAGTTGTCATGATAGGTCATAGTATAAAATTCATTGATCTCATCAAGATGCTTTTTTGAAACTATATATGCACGAAACAGCTCCGGTTTGGTGTAAAAAATATCGCTATTATAAGATATTTGTTCTTGATTGTTTCCATTGCCATGCGTAAAATCTTGCAAAATATCTATATAATCACCACTTACCATATACCTGCCGACATACTGTTTCAAAAAAAAGATATTTTGTGTGTTTATAGCATTGATATTAAACTTTGATCGTGCACTTTTAAGCTCCATAATCACTTTGATACCTGAACTCTCAAAAGGGATAAAAGAGGCCTGAGACAAAAAAATCGAAAAAGCTTCACCCGATTCATCTTTGGCTATCTCTTGGAGATTCTTGTCATTTTTCAAGATCCGCAACACATCATCCAAGATCATATTGCTTTGAAGCAAAAAGTTTTCCCCCTCTATGGACTTGGAAGCATCTTTAAGTTGTTTCAGACCCACTCCGATAGAGATGGTTATCGCCATAATAAAAAAAAGAGTGATAAGAAGAGCGATCCCTTTTTTACTTCTGTTATACATCGCCTATTTGATACTCATAGAAAAGATTGGTAAGAGCATTGCCGCAACGATAAAACCGATGGAACCGCCGACAAAGAGCATAAGAGCCGGCTCCAGCAAAGTAAGCAGCATACTTATTTTGTCACGGTTCTCTTCAAAATAAAGCTCGGAAACATTGCTAAGGACATTTTGCACTTGAGAAGTTTCTTCCCCAAGGGCTATGGACTGTATAAAAGCGTAGTCTATTTTTATGTTTGAATCATTCAGTGCATTGGAGAGCAGTTTTCCCTCAACCACCTTTTTTGCCGCATTGCTAAAGAGCTCTTTGAGAACCAGGTTGTTTAAGATATTTGAGCTGAGGTTTATCGTTTGCACAAAAGGGACACCTGAACGTGTTAAAAGTGAAGCTATATAGGAGAAGCGTGCCAGTTCACTTTTTTGGGCTATCTCACCAAAGAGAGGAAGTTTCAAGATCATTTTATGGATAAAATAAGCAAAGTTGTAACTTTTTTTCATCAGTATCACAAAGCTTGCAACACCTAAAAAGATAAGTGCTAAAATAATGCCAAAATTGTTGTTAAAAAAATCTCCCATAGCAATAACAACTTGCGTAGGAACAGGCAGCTCCTGATCCATACTCTCAAAGATACCCGTGATTTGAGGCACCACAAAGGCAAGCATAAAAGAGATCATAAGAAGCGAGATAACAATCATAAAAGAGGGGTAGGCAAAAGCTCCTTTTATCTCTTTATTGATACGCTCCTGCTCTTTTAAAAAGCGGGAGAGCTCCATAAGCACTTCATCTAAAATACCGCCGCTTTCACTGACTTTTATGGACTGTTTGAAAAACTCCGGAAGGATCACGACTGTTTGAGACTCCAACGCAGTATAAAAGTTTTTTCCCTCATCAAGGTGGGTACTGACAGTCGTTAAAAAGAGCTTCATCTTTTTGTTGTTTTGATAATGAGACTGCACGATCTTAAGTGCTGAAACGATACTGATCCCTGAACGTATATACATAGAGAGTTCACGCGAAAGAGCGGCGAGCTCTTTTGGAGGGATCTTATACTTTCTACTCAGCTCAAAGCTCTCATAAAAAGCGGGTGAATCCTCTTTCATACTCTCATAAATGATCTTTTTCGCCTTGAGCTTGCTTTTCGCTTCCTCAAGTGAAGCCGCTTCTATTTTGTCACTGAGCTTGTTTCCCTCGGCATCGATCCCTTTAAACTTGAAAATCATCGAAGTACTTCCTCTATAACTCTCTCTTTCTCGCTCACAGCTTCCTCCAAAGAGTTATATTTTGGAGTCGGCGTAAAATAGCTTGAAAAATCATATACATTGTTTTGAAACTCGACCAACACCTGCTTGCCTACTCCCTTTTTATCCACACTGTAAGAAAAACAAACCTCTTCTTCTACATCTTCTGAATTAAAGTAGGTTTCTCGAGGCTCTTTAATAGTACCGAGTGCGTATTCGTACCTATAAACCTGCACACTCTCATCTAAAAAGTTTTCAACTTCTAGCTCTTTGCTTAGCTTTCCATCTACAAATATGTCACATTTTGAGCATCTCTCAAGACATAGTAACTCTACACTCTGCTCATGGGGAAACTGCATAAGATACGCCTTAATATTTTGCAAACTTAACTTTGTCTCACCCTCTTGCAGACGCTGAAAGTTACCTATTGCAAGAGTATAAACAATACCAATGATCAAAATAACAATCAGAAGTTCTATAAGGGAGAAGCCCTTACGTAGATTCATAAACTTTATTTACACTCGCTCATTCTGATATCTGCTTTATCATCTTTTCCACCCTCTTTTCTGTCGGCTCCAAGGGAGATAAGCTCTATAGCACCATCATCATTGATATAGATAAACTCGTTACCCCAGGAATCCTTTGGCATTTTGCCATCTTTAAAATAACCACTTGTTGAATAGTTAGGGTACTTTTCAGGATCAGGATTGCTCACAAGAGCTTGCAGACCCTCTTCTGTTGAAGGGTACACACTGTTATTTATCTTAAACATATCAAGAGCACCATTATATATGCTTTTCATCTGCACACACACAAGGTTTCTTTTTGCTTCTTCCCCTTTTCCGGTTAGACTTGGCATAACCATCGCAGCAAGAAGCCCCAAAATAACGATAACGATCATCAACTCTATCAGTGAAAACGCTTTTCTCATACAAATAACCTTCTAAAATTTTTTTATTTACTTATTATAGTGTAAAAATATTACATAATTGATGTAAAATCAGTAAAGTTTGAGCCTATACGGTCTATAAAGTGTTGCTTTACCGTATTTTTTTACTTTTTGGGGCATATCTTGTAGATCAACTCCCTCTTGTGCTTTAAAAAAACAGATAGAACTTCCTACACAATACACAAGCTCCAGCTCATACTCTTTTTCAAACGCCAAAAAATCAAATGTTTGCATATTCTCAATATTTAACTGCAATAAAGGAGTTCTCTCTACCTGCTTGTATGCGTCTTTCTCAACACCATATAGCATGAAAAAAGTAAAAAACATCATAACTACAAACTTCATTAACGCCCCTTTACTATAAGTTGTAAACCTTGCAAGATACCATTGTCAAGTTTGTGGGCATCTCGCACAATCACCTTCCAGACTCCTGCAGAAGACTCATCTAAAAAACTCAATGAAGAAAAACGGAAACCATTTTTGTACGCTTCAAATTTTATGTCATTAGATGTGATGATCTGACTTTTAGTTCCCGAGGGGGAGATCAGGTCTATGTTTAAATCACCGCAAAACGTATGGTTCGTTTTTACCTTAAGCCCAACCCACTCTATCGTAATATCCTCTTCCATCTGCAAGGTTGCATACACAGAAGTATTGTTGTCGGGTATCTTTATGTTTGGCTCAATATATGCCGATTGTACTGTTTTGTATGTGCCTAAAGGTTGAAAGTAACCGCTTTGACATTGTGAAATCATCTCAGAAGCGTTAATGAGCCCAAAGCCGTAATTGTTACTGTGCCAGATGCCGGCAGCATTTTGTTGCCACGAGCTATCGTTTGCATCGACTTTTATCGCTGTTTTTGCTACCAAATATTTCAAATCTCTCCATGAAAGATCGGGACATGCTTCGAGCGCTAGAGCAAGCACACCTGAGACCATCGGGGTCGCTGCACTTGTTCCGTTCATTGCAACCGTATAACTTTTACTTGTGTCGGCATCATCCGTTAGGGCACCTTTATTTGAATACAGCTCGCTTGCATAGTAAGACTTCCCGGTTAGAAGTGTTGTCGCAATGGTAGGAGACTCATAATAGCGTTCACCGCCATAAGCACACACAAGCAGATTTGCACCCGGGTTTGAATAACTTGCATACTTGTTCTTATAGTTCAGTGCACCTACAGCAAAAACATAGGGATTGTTGACAATATAAGAAAGGTTTGCATTGCCGTACTCTTTTCGCTCATTACCGGCAGCAAGGACGAAAATACGCCCTTTTTTATCTCTGAGATTTGTAACAGCCAGCTCCATGATCTGCTCGAAACTCTCATCGTTTATAAAATAAGCACCCCAGCTGTTATTACTGATGCTACATGCTTTTGCGGCATCAGAGTAGTACCATAGATTTTCGAGTTTATTAATCTGACCGTTTTCAAGCCAGTTGCTTCCAACAACAACGGCTCCGGGAACAACTCCGCGTACCCCCAAACCGTTTTGTGTTTTTGCAGCCACAATACCCGCAACTGCTGTGCCGTGTCCTACCACAAGAGGATCTGTTTTATCAAAGAGAGAAGGTTCATCGACCGCGGTTGGATCGTTTGTGCCGTTGACCGCATTTGAAGAAAGGTTCAGATCAACTTCCAAGTCTTCATGTGCCGCTTCCACTCCTGTATCTATCACTTGAATTTTTGGTTTTGAATCTTGTGTCGGCACTCTGGCATTGACACTGAAAATATTAAGATCATTCCCAACCACGGTAGCAACATTGTTGGTATTATCCACAACTGTTCCCTCACTGTGTAAATGCCACTGTAAAAACAGCAACGGATCATCCTCAAGCCCATCTTTTATCCCGTTACTGTTCTCATCCCCATCAAGTGGATCACTTCCATTGTGTAGCTCACTCGCATCTCCTATGTAGTCATCATCACTGTCTGCAAGCAAAGCAGAGGTGCCAAGCAGGGTTTCATTCCTATCGCTTAAGCCGTCAAAATCACTGTCTGCTCTATACAAAGACGTTCCAAGAGTAAACTCTTCGATGTCACTGAGTCCATCATGGTCTGTATCTGTTTGCGTATCAAGCGCACCGAGTAAGATTTCTTGTAGTTTTGTAAGAGTGTCACCATCATTATCCTCACGATACAGTGCACTTATGTTTTCATCATTGAGAAGCGCTTTGATAATTCCGTTATTTTCAAAAGACTCCAGAAGATTTGGCTGTACAAGAGGAAGTCTATTATTTGGCAAGAAGAGAAGAACATCCTCTCTATCTATATCTCCATCATCATCTACTGAACTTCTAAGCACCTTAGAAGCAAAGGTATCAGTGTTTTGCTCATCATAGAGCTCTTGGAGTAAACTCAACGCCGATATAACAATATGCATCTTACGTAACTCTTTGGCACTCACATGCAACTGCAATGTAGAAAAGAGAGCTGAGCTATTAGTGCCTGTATGCTCAACAACCAAAGTTATGCTTGTATTATCCTCCATATTTTCATCAACAAAAAGCTCAAATGTTGATCCTCTTTGTTCATTAAATACAGATGTTTGCACACTTTGAAGTTTTTCATCCTTAACATACATACTCACTGTTGCTTCTGAAAGCCCTTGAAAATAGAGGGTATGTTGAGAGGTAGGTGGTGTTTGCCCCCCTGCCTCTTCGTCTTGTGGGTGTGACTTTGTACACCCACTCAGTAACAATACCGCTGCAAAACATGCAGCAGCAACTCTTTTACCATGCTTTAGATACATCTAAACCTATGCTAAATGGTTTTTGAAGTGATCTTGTCTCGCTCTGTGTAGTTGTACGAGCAGAGCTAAGCGGAGCACTTCCTTCGTTTGCAAAGTATATATTTACAGAACGTCTAGGCATATAGTACCACAAATCGAACTCCGATTCTGTTGCATAAGCACTACCACTCACAAACAGATCTAACAATTCACTCTCTGTTTTATCTTTATACTCTGTAACCGTTACACCACCATCGAGATAGTTTTGCTCAAGCATATCTTGTGAAAAACCGCTAATCGCACTTTGAACGTTTTGTGGCAACACTTTGCTTACGTTAATATCAGGGATAGCGTTT
>JALUKO010000359.1 GCA_027056525.1 Helicobacteraceae bacterium
AATATTTTGTGCAAAATATGCAAAAACAACTGCGAGAATCATCCCGGTAATCGTTGTAAATATGATACTGTATTTATACTTAGCTATGACACCAAAGACCTCTTTAAGATCTATCTCATCTTCATGATTTGTTTTACTCTCTATCATCTGTTGTTTGCCCAATCAGATAAAAATGCCATACTCACAAATGGTTGTAACATTGCACTTAGGAGTTGAAAAGGTGGAGCGATCTCCTGAAGTGCTAGGTTTCTCCCTTTTGCACTTCTAGGTTGAACATATACTATGTCGTTTGGCTTTAAAATAAGGCTGGCAAGACTTACTGAAGCCAATTGTGTCAAATCTACTATGCGAACTTCCGGTTTGCGTAGATCACCCCTCAATATCTTTATACTCGTACGATCTGCGAAATCATTCATATCACCACTTCTAGCTATCGCCTCTATAAGTGTCATACTTCCATTGTTTATACTCACAATACCGGGGTTATTGATCTCACCTATCATAATCACTCTCTGGTTTGTCAATTCCACTGTAACATAAGGTTGACGCAAGTACTTTTCATACTTCTGAGTCAACATCTCTGCCGCTTGTGCTTCTGTTAAACCTGCAACCTTTACAGAGCCGATAAGAGGTAGCCTTACAGTGCCGGACTTGCTCACAAGCTGACCAAGTCGCTCTGAGTTTGCATTTTGCTGCACAGTACCTCCAGTAGTACTGATCATACTGCTGAGTTCTGATGTGCCTTGAGACATCTGATTGTATACCATGATGGTTACACGCTCACCTGGAGTGATAATATTGTCTATTCTCATCTCCTGATTATAGGTCTTATCATCGACCTGAGTAACATCTTCCTGATCTGATTGAAAAAGGGTGTACTCTTTTAGCGAGCATCCAGTAAAAAGTAAAATTACTGATAAATACAGTGGTGTAAGCTTCATGCAAATATACCTTTGTGATAAAATTGTTATATAATTAAAAATCGACTGAATGATATCATAATCTAACTTTAGATAATATTTAAATTTTCAAATATTTTAATCTACTTTTTTGTTATTCTTTGTTTATCACTTTTTTAGCCTGTATTCTATTATATCTTTCTCTAAGTCTTTGTGTTAACTTCCTGTTTTGTTTTGCCCTTGCCCTTGCCCTTGGATCAAATATGGCAAAGAAAATTAAAAAGAGATTGATAAAAATCAAGATGTTAAAAATTTCTTCACCACTAATGATCTGTATAGCAATCAGTGAAAATGTTACTTGTATCCTGGTTAAAAAGACTACCGTAAACTTCACATCCATCTTCATATTGTACAAAATATGATGAATATGATTTTTATCTGCAGTAAATATGGATATCTTACGCTGTTTTCGTCGCATCATAACTACCATAGTGTCAAGTATAGGAAGCCCTGCCAAAATAAGCACTGTAGTTACATTTATATATTCCAATGACTGTACTGTAAGTATTGAGATGACAAACCCGATAAAAAGAGAACCACTATCCCCCATAAACACTTTAGCCGGGTACCAGTTAAAAATCAGAAACACTGCCAACACCGTCATAAGAAGCAAAGCAGTTGAGAGGATAAGCTTATCATCAAAATGATACCCTATATACACATGCACCAAAAGAATAGCAATACTTACAGAAGCAGCAAGCCCATCTTTTCCATCTATCAGGTTGAGTGCATTTGTAAAGCCTGTGAGTGCAAATACAGTAAAAGGAAGTGCTAAAAAACCAAGGGGTATTGTATATCCGAAGTAAGTTCCTAAATTATCTATAACAAAGCCATTATAGTACACCATCACACTCGCAATAACCAAGGCTATAAACTTTGTTTTTGACTTTATAGTGAAAAAATCATCTATGATTCCTGTTACAAACACAAGAATAATTGCCAAAAATGCCAAAAGATTATCTTGAACAAACCCAAAGTTAAAAATGGTGTACATTAGAATAAAAACAGAT
>JALUKO010000360.1 GCA_027056525.1 Helicobacteraceae bacterium
CATTTAACGGCTTCGCTGGAAGAGCGTCTTGCTGCAGCGGAAAAGATGGCGAAAAAGGGTGCTTTGGTGGGGTTTCATTTTCACCCGATCATCTACTATAAAAATTATCAAAAAGAGTATGGTGAATTGTTTCAGCAACTGTTGGAGCGTTTTGATCCTTCACAGGTGGTACTGGTTTCATTCGGCACTTTGACATTTATCAAACCGGTACTGCATAAAATACGCCGTCGCGACTTCAAAAGCAAGATATTGCAAATGCCTTTGAGCGAAGCTGCGGGAAAACTCTCCTATCCGCTTTCACTGAAAAAAGAGATGTTTCGGTTTGCCTATGAATCGCTCAAGCCGTGGCACGGAAAAGTTTTTTTCTATCTCTGCATGGAAGATCATACACTCTGGAAAGATGTTTTTGGGTATGAATACCCGACCAATGAGAGTTTTGAAATGGATATGAAGTTGAGTTATAAAGCGAAGATTGACAGGTTGCGGTAAAGGTCGTTAAGTTTTAGAAGTGGATTAAACAGGTGCAGCTAAAGCAACACTTCCGGAAACTTATTACGTTACGATAATCCCGGTGAGGGATTACCGTTACAAAGAGGCTACTATTCAGCAGCCATCTCTTTACGTTTTTTCTGAAGGATGTCGTATCTTGGGAATACGAAGATCGTATTTCTCTCTACCACGATTTTATCTTTATCATCAACAGCGTATGCTTTGATTTTGATTGGAATCGGAGTATCTTTGCTGGTATCTTTCACCAAATCTTTTTTGGTGTAGAGTACGACAATTTTATTGGCTTTTTGTCCTGCTCTGAGGGTAAAAGGCTCTTTGGGTCGCTGAATTTTGATTTCAGGATGGCTTTCTACTTCAAAGTAGTATTTATGCGCTTTTCTCTGTGTATTCTGGAACAGGAACTTATAGACGTTTGTGACGGAACCGTCATCTTTGATTTTATAGAGCTGTGTCGTTCTGTTGATATTGAGCAGCATATTCTCTTTTTTGGAACCCATCCAGAAAATACCTACCAGTGCCAGTGTCAGCGCCACACCGTATGCGATGGTTCTGAATCGCAGAAACTTCGGTTTTCTGTGCTCTTTGATAGCGGAGTAACTGGTCCATGTGATCAGAGACGGTTTTCCCAAGGCACCCATTACCTGTGTACAGGCATCGGCACACTCAAGACAGTTGATACACTCAAGCTGCGTACCGCGTTTAATGTCGATATGTGTCGGGCAAACCCTTACACAGGCGTCACACATGGTACACTCTGCGTTCTCTCCCTCTTTCTCATGAAGTTCTTTGAGGCTGTGTACCAGTTTGACTTCCTGATCATCACTGTAAATGTGACCGCCGCGTTCAGTGTTATAGATGGTTTGAATAGTCTCTTCATCGTACATAACAGACTGCACTCTGGCATATGGACAGACATAGATACAGAAGTCCTCTTTCAGTTTTACGATATCATAAATCAGAAAACCTGCAACAATGAAAAGTGTCCCCATCATGACTGTATGTTCACCCGGATGCTGGATATATTTGAAAAAATCTTCCGGCGGTACGAAAAACCAGATAAAATCAGCTGCCGCGATAAAGGAGAGTACAGACCAGATTAAAACGCCGATTGCCTTTTTCCCTGTTTGTCCTTCCGGCTCTTTTTGCTTGTTTTTGATAGATTTACGAATATGCAACAGTTTGGTTTGGATCAAGTCTCTGTAAATAACCCGAAAAATAGTTTGCGGGCAGAGCCATCCACACCAGACACGACCGCCGAGTGTTGTCAGAAAAAAGACAAAAAGGAAACCGAAAATAAGCAGAAACGGCATCATGTAGAGTTCCTGCATATCGAAAACACGGAAGAAAAGGTGAATTTGCTTGTGGTCGAAGTTCAGAAGGAAAAAGTGTGCGTCGTTGATTTTTATCCAGGGAATAATCAGCGCAAAAATTGTTGCAAATACAAAAGTGTAGTATCGTT
>JALUKO010000361.1 GCA_027056525.1 Helicobacteraceae bacterium
ACCCTTGGTTGTAGAATCATTGCATATTAATGAAGAGATAAACATAAGTGATATAGAAAAATATACTTCTAAGTTTGAAATAAAAACACAAGATGAAGAGGATGTAGAGTTTGAAATTGTCCTTTTTGATAGTGAAGAGGATTCTACTCTAAAACAGAACAATACCAAAAAATACACATGGTTTATGTTAGAGTTTGATGATAACCTTACAAGTGGGAACTACTGGGTTGAGCATACCAATTTTGAGTTTACTAAACACACCTTTACACCTCAACAATTGGTAGATAACTTTTCACTCTTAGGACGGAGGTTTTTCTCGTTTACCTATAATAGCTCAAGAGATGCTAAACGATATTTTTTTAAAGCAATTCCCAAACAATCACACGTTGTGGCACAAGCAACGCTCTACACCCCTCAAAGTTTCTCAATATGGGCAGAGAGCTATGGTCTAAAGCTTCTACTCTACTTTTTTCTCTTTGGGCTTATCTTTATGACAGCCATCTATAATGGGGCTTTGTATCTCTATAACCGTGAAAAATCGTTTCTTTACTATATGCTGATGCAGATTTTGATGGTAGGTGTACTGCTTTATCAAACTGATATAGTTGAGATTTTGGTGATGGGAAATGTTGAGTATGAAGAGCCTGCTATCTTCTTCTACTTTCTTCTTGTAGAGATTACCATAATATTTGTGCTTTATTTTATTCGAAGCTTTTTAGAAACCCAAAAGTATCTGCCGTTTCACGATAAAGTTTTATACTACATTACACTCTTTGCCTATATTGACCTCTTTCTCTTTTTTGTTCCTATTATGTTGATACTCAAGCTATACAGTTTTCTATTGATGTATGTGGTAGTCATAGCAGGGCTTCGGTTGAGACAAGGGTATAAACCTGCACTCTTTTTCCTTATGGGATGGTCTGCACTGATGGTAGGAGTATTTATATCTGATTTTTTAGATGAACAGTACCAATATGTAGAGCCTCTCCTTATAGGTTCTACCATTGAAACCTTTTTTCTTGCCGTTGCCATCTCCTATAAAATGCGTGAGATTAAAAATGAAAAAGAGACACAAAAAGAGCTACTCATACACCAAAGCAAACTGGCAAGTATGGGTGAAATGCTAGGAAACATCGCCCACCAGTGGAGGCAGCCTCTCACACGCCTGGGTTACATACTTATGAATATCGAGTCCAAAGACAAAGCACAACAACATACCCAAAAACTTGAAGAGGCATCTACCCAGTTGGAGTTTATGTCACAGACCATAGATGATTTTAGAGATTTTTATAAGCCAGATAAAGAAAAAGAGTCTTTTGGTTTGGTAGAAGAGGCACGAAAGGTCATAGCACTTCTCAATTTTGACGAGATTGAAGTTGTATTAAAATGCAAAGAAGAAGTGACGATAGTGAACCATAAAAACGAGTATAAACAAGTCATACTCAATCTACTTTCCAATGCAAAAGAAGTTTTGCTTCAAAGATCTGTTTCCTCTCCCAAAATCACTATATCTATAGATGAAAATCATGTCACAGTCTTCGACAATGCTGGAGGCGTAAAGCTTGAAAATATTCAGAAAGTATTTGAGCCCTACTTTACTACCAAATCACAAGGGTTAGGCATAGGGCTTTATATGTCCAAAGTGATTGTAGAAAAAAACATGGGTGGGAAGCTAGAAGTTCAAAACAGTGAACATGGTGCTCATTTTAGGTTCACATTTGAGGGTGCCGAGTAATGCAAAAATAATCATTTTGGAAAATCCCTAAAAATATGTCAATTTGCCATATTTTTAATGTTATGCAAAATTATTTGATACACTATCTAAAAAAGGATAGCTATGAGTCAAAACATCACAGAGACTATTCATGAGTTAGAGACAATGAAAAAGTATCCTAAGGAGCTTTTTTATAAGGGGAATCTAGCACTGCTCAAACGTCCTAAAGTCTCCATAGTAGGGA
>JALUKO010000362.1 GCA_027056525.1 Helicobacteraceae bacterium
ATTCCAATCAGGGCAGTATCTTACTTCTGGCGGTATGGAGTATGCAAGGGAGCTGCTGTATAGAACATTGGGCTCAGATGAAGCAAAAAAAGTACTCGATAAATTAAGTAAATCTATGCAAAATACACAAAATTTTGCTTACCTCTCAAATATTAAGCCTCAACAGCTCTCAGACTTTATTGTCAACGAACATCCACAAACTATTGCACTTATCTTAGCACATATGGATGCTACTGAAGCTGCAGATACTCTTCAGTATTTTCCAGATGATTTACGAAGTGAAGTAGCGATGCGTATGGCAAAGTTAGGAGATATCTCCCCTTCAGTTATCAAGCGTGTTTCAGCTGTACTTGAATCTAAACTTGAGTCTCTTGCATCTTACAAGGTTGAAGTGGGTGGAACGCGAGCAGTTGCCGATATCTTTAACCGTCTTGGTGCGAAAAGTTCTAAAGCGACACTTGCTACTATTGAGCAGGTAGATGAGGAGCTTGCGACGATGATTAAAGAGATGATGTTTACTTTTGAAGATATGGTCTCTCTCGATAAAAATGCTATTACAGAGGTTCTTAAAGCTGTTGATAAGGCAGACTTGATGCTTGGACTGAAATCTTCACCAGAAGAGCTTAAAGAAAAATTCTTCTCTGCTATGAGTGAGCGCGCTCGTGATGCTTTTGAAGAAGAGATGCAGTTCCTTGGTGCTGTCAAAATGAAAGATGTTGAAGCAGCTCAGAGAAAAATTGTTGAAGTGGTCAATCAGTTGTCTGAAGCCGGAACAATTCAGATGGGTTCAACTGAAGAGATGATAGAGTAGATTATGGCAACAGTTATTTCTAGTGATTCTGTCGATATGCACAGTGTAAATAAGTACAATTTTAAAGTGATTGCTCTTGGCTCACAAAATGAAGAACCTCAAGAGAGTACCCCAAAATATACACAAGAGAACAATCCAAGACAACGTGCAAGTGATATAGACTCAAGTGAGCTCAGTACATCGTCAAAAGAATCACTTATAGAATCTTTAATGAAAAAAACAGATGAGATGAGCTCTAATTTTATTAAATTACAGATGAAACTTGAAGCGAAAGAGGAAGAGTTTAAAGTCGAACTTGAAAAAGCAAAAGAACAAGCCTTTAATGAAGGGATGGAAGCAGGCCGAGCAAAGGCCATAGAAGATGGAGAGATTGGTGTAAGTGAGGCGATCTCTCTCTTTAGAACATCTGTAAAAAAACTTGATGAGAGTGCTGAAGAGTTTGAACATGCTCTTGAGGGAATTAAAAAAGACTTGGTTTTAGCTGCTTTAGATATTTCAAAAGAGGTTATAAAGGTTGAATTGAGTACAAATTCACAAGAGGTTGCAAAACTTTTAAGTAATGAATTGATTAAAGAGCTTCAAAGTGCTTCAAAAATAACACTCAAAGTGAATCCTAAAGATCATGCAAGTGTATCAGAAGAGTTGGCAAAATTAGAGCACATTAGTGTCATATCTGATAGTGCAATCAGTCAAGGTGGTGTTGTTGTGATTAGTGATGCAGGTAATATAGATGCAGAGATAAATAAACGATTTGAACGTGTAAAACGTGCCGCATTAAGTGAGTAAAGAGATATATGAATATTAAAGACAAATCTACACAAGAACTCAATGCTCTTTGTAGTGATATTAGATCAGAAATTTTAAGAGTTGTAAGTAAAAATGGTGGGCATCTAAGTTCAACTCTTGGTGCTACAGAGATTATAGTAGCAATGCATAAGGTGTTTGACAGTAAAAAAGATCCTTTTATTTTTGATGTGAGCCATCAATCTTATGCTCATAAACTCTTAACAGATAGATGGGAAGCATTTGATACACTGCGCCAATTTAATGGACTTTGTGGGTATACAAAACCGAGTGAAAGTGAAGATGATTATTTTGTAGCAGGGCACAGTTCCACTTCTATCTCTTTAGGGGTTGGTGCTGCAAAAGCGATCGCACTTAAGGGTGAAGAGAATAAACGTATACCAGTTGTGATGATTGGTGATGGTAGTATGACTGCGGGTATGGTTTATGAAGCACTTAACGAGCTTGGTGATAGAAAATATCCGATGATTATTATCTTAAACGATAATGAGATGAGTATCGCTAAACCTATTGGCGCGATGTCACGTATGCTCTCTTCAGCTATGGCTTCACCTTTTTATCAGCGTTTTAAAAAAACTACAGAGAGTTTTGTAGATAATTTTGGTGATGGCGCTCACTATATCGCTAAACGTATGGAAGAGGGCTTAAAGCTTATCACTCCTGGTATCTTGTTTGAAGAGATGGGGATAAACTATATTGGTCCTGTTGATGGGCACAATATAGAACAACTTGTAGATATCTTTAAAACTGCAAAAACTATGGGCAAGCCTGTAATTATTCATGCACAAACACTGAAGGGTAAGGGGTATGATATTGCAGAGGGTAAAGAGGAAAAATGGCATGGTGTTGGTCCTTTTGAACTCAGCGATGGACATGCCAAGAAAAAATCTTCTACAAAATCAGCAACACAGATCTATACAGAAGCATTGATGCATCTTGCAGATAAAAATGAAAAAATTGTAGGTGCAACAGCAGCAATGCCAAGTGGAACAGGGCTCAGTGCTTTAATGGAAAAATATCCAAATCGCTTTTGGGATGTGGCTATCGCTGAGCAACATGCTGTAACCTCTATGGCAGCATTAGCTAAAGAGGGATTTAAGCCGTTTTGTACTATCTACTCTACATTTTTACAGCGAGCTTATGATCAGGTGATCCATGATACATGTCTGATGGACCTCCCTGTTGTTTTCGCACTTGATCGTGCGGGTATTGTTGGGGAAGATGGAGAAACTCATCAGGGTGTTTTTGATATCTCCTTTTTACGAGCGATTCCAAATATGACTCTTTTTGCTCCACGTGATGAGAAAAGTTTTCATCAAGCGATGGCATTTGCAGCAGAGTATCAACATCCATGTTCTCTACGTTATCCCCGTGGCTCTTTTGTAGAGAGTGATTTACCAGAATCTCTTTCATTTGAGAAAGGAAAGTCACAACTTTTAATCGCTAAAGAAAGTGATACACTCTTTATAGGATACGGCAATGGTGTTGGTCGTGCATATGAAACGATGCAATTTCTTGATGAAGAGGTGAGTTTACTTGATCTACGTTTTGTAAAACCTCTAGATGAAGAGATGCTTCGCTCTCTTGCACAAAAACATAAAAAATGGTTTGTATTCTCGGACAGTGCAAAGATGGGTGGTGTAGGTTCGGCTCTTTTAGAGTTTCTAGCAGAGAATAATATTACAGATGTTTTAGTGACAAGCTTTGAGTATAGTGATGATTTTATCACCCATGGAAATACAAAACTTGTAGAGGAATCTCTAGGGATACTTCCAAAACAACTAGCACAACAGGTGCAAGGTTTACTTGAGCATTAAAACGCCACCAAACCTTCCTGTTTGTCCCTCTTTTCTATAGGAGTAATACTCCTTAGTATTGCAAGCATTACATAAAGGGCTGAACTCAATATGCTCTTTTTTTATGCCCCCTTGTAGTAGTTGTTTCTCTAAGATAGTTTTAATATCAAGATAATACTGCTCCCCTTTTTTAAGTATTGCATATTCAAGTTGAAGCTGTTGTGCTTGTATAAAAATCTCTTCACCAACCTCATAACATTTTTGGCATATTGAAGGGGCGATAGTGACAAAAATATCTTCTACTCTCGAACCAAATTGAGTGCTAAATGTTTGGAGAGTGTTTCGTACTATATTGCTAAAAGCTCCAGTTCGACCAGCATGAACGACCCCTATGACTTTTTTTGTGTCATCATAAAAAAGTAAGGCAGAACAATCGGCCACCATTACCATAAGGGGAATATTTTTTTCATCTGTTACAAGTGCATCGCAGCTTGGTATGGAAAAAAAATCATCCTCTTTGCTTATAACCCTTACTTCATTGGAGTGAATTTGTTTCATATGGATCAGTTTTTTATAAGAGTAGCTATGTCTGTTTGCCAATGTTTTATGGTTTTGAAGCACCCTTTGCTCATCATCATTGACATGAAAAGCGATGTTGCCATCTTGCTTAGTTGTAATGAAGCATAAGAGATTGTTAAATTGCTTTAATAAACTGCTTTGATAAAATTTCATATAATGATTATAACAGAAATAAAGGGAAATTTTGAGTAAACTCAGTCACTACCCCATAACACTTGATGGCTTAAGCATAGAACAAAAATGCCAAGAGATAAAAGAGTATTTTCATAACACTTTTACACTTTTTGAAAAAGTATTTGAGCTTTTAAAAGATGAGTCGGTCTTTTATAAAAAAAGTGAACCTACACGTCATCCTATGATATTTTATTATGGACATACAGCAACTTTTTTTATCAACAAACTGATAAATATGAAAATAATCCAAAAAAGAATAAACCCTGATTTTGAGTCTATCTTTGCTGTGGGTGTTGATGAGATGAACTGGGATGATATGGATGAGAAACATTATGTCTGGCCAAAAGTAAGTGAGGTCAAAGCCTACAGAGATCAGGTGAAAATACTTGTTGAAAGTCTCATAGAAACAATGGAATTCAGCCTTCCTATTGATGAAGGCTCTCCTATGTGGATAGTACTTATGGGAATAGAACACGAAAGAATACATATAGAAACCTCTTTGGTGCTTCATCGTCAAATGCCTTTAGAGTTTATAAAAGAAACAGATGATTTTCCTCTCTGTACTCACTATGGAAGAGCACCACAAAATGAGATGCTTCCTATAGAGGCAAGAGAGATCACTCTTGGAAAATCTAAAGAGCATCACCTGTATGGATGGGATAATGAATATGGAGTGCATAGAGAAAGTGTAGGAGCCTTTGAAGTCTCCAAATATCTTGTAAGTAATGCAGAATATATGGAGTTTGTCCAAGATAATGGCTACGATAGAGAAGAGTTTTGGTGTGAAGAGGGGCAAGAGTTTTTAAAAAATAGTGGTGTGAAATATCCACCTTTTTGGATACAAAACAGTGATGGAAGTTTTTCTTACAGAGCATTAGCAACACATATAGAGATGCCACTCTCGTGGCCTGTAGATGTAAATGCTCTTGAAGCGGCTGCATTTTGTCGTTATAAAAGTAAAAAAGATGGGGTAGAGTATACACTTCCAAGTGAGGCAGAGTATATGGCAATCTATGAGCATTCAGGCTTAAGAGATATACCAGAATTTCATGAAAGCAGAGCCAATCTAAACTTTTATCATTATGCTTCATCCTCTCCTGTAGATGAATTTAGCTTTGGTGGGATCTATGATGTTGTTGGTAATGTTTGGCAATGGAGTCGTACGCCAATATATCCATTTGAAGGTTTTGAGGTGCATGAGGCCTATGATGATTTTTCAGTGCCTACTTTTGATAAAAAACATGCACTGATATTTGGAAGTTCTTGGGCAAGTAGTGGGAACTTGATAATGAAACATTCCCGTTATGCTTTTCGTAGACATTTTTACCAAAATGCAGGTTTTCGTTATGTGATTACTCAGACAAAGGGCAGTGAAACAGATGAGGGGTACGAGAGTGATAGTTTAGTTTCTCAGTATTGTGACTTTCAGTATGGAGAGAACCATTTTGGAGTGAAAAACTTTGCCATAGAATGTGCAAGAATAGCAAGTCAATACACTAGCAATAAAACAAAGGCACTTGATTTAGGCTGTGCTACAGGGAGAGCAAGTTTTGAGCTTGCTAAAGAGTTTGATAGGGTTGAAGGTGTAGATTTTTCGGTGCATTTTGTTCAAGTTGGAGCAAAGCTTCAAGAGGAGAAAAAGATCTCTTGGCATTCGGTGGAAGAGGGTGAGATAAAAAATTTTAAAAGCACAACATTGGAGTCACTTGGATATGAAAGCATTAGTGATAAGGTGAGCTTTTGGCAAGGGGATGCTTGCAATTTAAAGCCAAATTTAGACTCGTATGATCTTGTGATGGCAACAAATCTTATAGATAGACTCTATAACCCTCGACTTTTCTTGGACACTATAGATATGCGACTCAATAAAGATGGAATCCTTATGATAACTTCCCCTTACACATGGCAGGAGAGCTCTACAAACAAAGAGTTTTGGCTTGGTGGTTATGTTGATGAGAATGGGGATGAGGTGTATACAATAGACTCTTTAAAAGCAGTACTTCAAGAGAAGTTTGATCTTATACATACCCAAGATTTGGAGTTTGTTATCAAAGAAACGCGACGAAAATTTCAGCATACTATTTCCCAAGTAAGTATATGGAGAAAAAAGTGAAGTATAGTTTTGAGAGAAGCGCAGAGCGTGAGGGGACAAATGCGGAAAAATATACTCTAAGAGAGGAGTTGTTTGGCAGTGAAGATGTGATGCCCGTTTGGGTTGCCGATATGGATATAGACACACCAGATTTTGTTTTAGAGAGTGTAAAAAAAAGATTAGAACATCCTATTATAGGTTATGAAGAGGTACCTAAGTCTGCCTTTGAAGCACAAAAGAGATGGATGAGTAAATATCATGGTTTTGAGTATGATGTAGAAGATGTTTTTTACTCACATTCTGTTGTAGCATCTATGAGTGTTGCGATTGAAGCTTTTAGCCAAAAAGGGGATGGAGTGATAGTGCAAACTCCTGTATATTCTCCCTTTTTTCACTCCGTGATCCATCTTGGACGAAAACTTGTAAAAAATCCTCTCAAATATAAGAGTGATGGAACTTACA
>JALUKO010000363.1:0-4505 GCA_027056525.1 Helicobacteraceae bacterium
AAATAACATGAAATTAAACTAGGAAGTGGCATATGGAAAATGTTTATGGCATAGAATACTCAAAACCGGAAGTGGTCCTTTTGCAAGAGACAGGGATCGGTGTCGCAGAAGCAGCGGCAAGAACATGTTATGATTCTTTTGAAAACTCTGAAAATGAGGTAGTAAAACATATAGAGCATACTTTACCAGACACCCAAATGTGCGATGCACTCAACAGCATAGAAAAATCAAACCTTTTAGAAGATCTTGCCTGGACCTATTTCCACCACTCCATTTTAGAACATGCAAACCTTAGTTTTTTGATTCGCGGTACCTCCAGGGGCGTACTGCAAGAACATGCTCGTCATCGTATTCAGGCGATAAGCGTACGAAGTACACGCTACACGATGAGCTCCATTATCAACGCATTTGTTGCATCTCGACATGGCGGGGACAAAGAGTTCTTTGTCACTAAGATCTTGGAACTTGATATGTTCGTGACCCAAAGTGAAGAGTACAACCGTATAGAGATAGGGGCGATGTATGACAAGTTGAGCTACCAGTCTCAGGTTGTAGAGGACTTTGACGCTATGGCGGTTACAAAAAGTTCACTGGAGTTTGTAGAGAAACTCGAAGGTAACCCTGAAGAGCTTTACAATGCTTTGGAGTACGGGAAGAAAAAACGCAATGTCGGTGACGCTTTTAAACATATCATCAGCGACAATGTCAAAGTAGATATGGTAGTTACTTTTAACTTGAGAAGTCTGAAGAACTATTTCTCTTTAAGAGATTCCGGTGCAGCCTACTTCCAAATAAGATGGCTTGCTCAAGAGATGATGAGAGTAACACCGAAGAAGTACTTAGATCTCATCGTAAAATCAAGCAGATAGGGTATATATGTATAAGTTATTATTTTTAAGTGCTTTGGTGTTTAGCGGGTGTTCTTACTTCACTTTCAATGCGACAATGTGTGAGCAGATAGCATCAGATCCTCAAGCGACCATCCCTCAAGAGTGTAGAGCTTACAACGAGGAAGAAGCGAAAAAGGCGTTTGACAAAGAGAAACAAAACATAAGTACGGACGAAATTATAAAGTTCAACAAAGAATAAACACAAGCAAGAGGCAATATGAATTCATTAAAATTAATTTTTATCAATCTTATGATCCCATCGGCAATAACAGCTGTCTTTGCACTTTTGGTGTACAAGATGTCAGGTGTTCCAAGTTCACTTTTTTCTATTGCTCCTTATCTTTTATATGCACTGACTGCCATTGTTGTGTGGGTCTCTTGGCACTTTAACAGAAACAGATTTATCTATGTTTTGCTCCCTTTAATTTTTATGCATTTGGGTTTTGAGTATCTTGACAGCGCTCATGCAACAGCTTTGTACAACTACGGATCGCTTTTTTACCCTATACATCTTTTGGTGTTTTTGGTTTTAAAAGAGCGGGGTTTTTTGAGTGTATGGGGTATGGCAAAAGTTGCATTTTTTATTTTTGAGCTGTTTTTGGTGCTGTATCTGCTTAATTTTCCAAGCATCGCCCTTGATAGCTTTTTAAATACCAAAATCTTTGCGATCTCTTTTGCTCCGATCAAAGATGTTTCAGTGATCGTTGGGGTATTTATAGCTTTTGTTATGGGTGTGCTTGTGCTTTTAAACAGATACCTTATTTACAACAGCTCTTTTTTAGTGATCTTGATCACTTTTTATTTGGCGCTTTATTATATCAAGGTGCCTCATGCGACAGAAACGCTCTTTTTGGCAATAGGGGTGATAGTATTTGTGATTCTCATAAGAGAATCTTACAGACTTGCCTTTTATGATGAGCTTACTCTGCTTCCTGGAAGAAGAGCCCTTGTGGAAGATATGGCAAAACTAGGAAGAAAATACACTTTAGCGATGATAGATATTGACCATTTCAAAAAGTTCAATGATACTTATGGACATAAAACGGGTGATGATGTTTTAAAGATGGTTGCTTCGAAATTCGCCAATGTTGGAGGCAACGGAAAAGCATACCGTTACGGCGGGGAGGAGTTTACCATACTTTTTCCTTCACGGGATGTTCATGAGTCCTACATCCATGTTGATATGCTCAGACAAGACATAGCTCAGACACCTTTTGTTGTCCGAAGCAAGAAGAAAAAAAGTTCCAAAACCATCCACGTAAACATATCTGCGGGGATGGTTGAGAACACTTCAGAAGATAAAGACCCTTTTTCTGTTATGAAAAGAGCTGATGAAGCACTTTATAGAGCGAAAAAATCCGGTCGAAACCGTGTTGTAAAAGCTTAGCACAGGTTTTAGGTATAATTCGAAAAAATTTAAGTTCTAAAGGAAAAGTATGAGTATAGAAAAAGAGCTTCAAGAGAGAAGTGGCGGTGTTTGTGAACTTTGTGGAAGTGCTGATGATCTAAGTGTTTTTGATGTTGCACCCTCTGATGGAAGCGCTGAAAAAGCTGTATATATTTGTGGTGCGTGTAAAAAACAGATAGAGAGTGGTGACCTTGATGAAACACACTTCAACTGTTTAAACGATGCTATGTGGAGTGAAGTTCCTGCTGTACAAGTGCTCTCTTATAGACTTCTCAATACTCTTGGTCGTCAAGATCTTGTAGATATGATCTATATGACAGACGATATCAAAGCTTGGGCAGAAGAGGGTATGGGTAACAATGAAGATACTCTCATCTACAAAGATGCAAACGGTGTAGTTCTTCAAGCGGGAGATACTGTTGTTATAACAAAAGATTTGGATGTTAAAGGAACAGGATTTACGGCAAAACGCGGTACTGCAGTGAGAAATATCGCTTTGGTTCCAAACGATGCTGAACATATAGAGGGTCGCGTAAACGGCGTAAAAATCCATATACTGACAAAATTCCTAAAAAAATCATAATGCTTCCATACGAGCGTTTTTATACAATAGAGAAAGATTTTAGAGCACCCTATGCAAGGGACAGAGACAGGATCATCCACTCCGGAAGTTTTAGAAAACTGGAGTATAAAACACAGGTTTTTTTAAATCAGGAGGGTGATTTTTTCCGTACCCGCTTGACTCATTCCATAGAGGTATCACAGATCGCACGCTCGATCACTTCCCAACTTGGTTTAGATGATTCGCTTGCAGAAGCGATCGCTTTAGCACATGACTTGGGGCACACTCCCTTTGGTCACGTCGGTGGTGATGCACTTGATGAGTGTCTGAGAAACGATGGCTATACAAATGGTTTTGAGCACAATTTTCAAAGTTTTCGGGTTGTCTCCTCTTTGGAGAAAAGATACAAGCAGTTTGATGGACTCAACCTTACTTTTGCGACTTTAGAGGGGATCCTTAAACACTCCTACCCCTATAAAAAAAGCTTTCTTCCCTCAGTGATAGATGAGATGTTTCATCTTGATACTCACCCCGCTATCGAAGCGATGGTGGTAGATCGTGCCGATGAGATAGCCTATATGAGTCATGATATCGACGATGGTGTCAACTCGGGGTTTATCAGTTTTGAGGACTTAAAAGAGAGTGAGCTTATTTGTGAAATATTGCAAAAAGTGCAAGAGGAGGGTGTTGGACTTGAGGATGATGAGATGTTTCGTTACCGTTTTAGTTCCCATCTTATTAACCATTTGGTCTACTCACTTTTAGAGTATTCCAAAGAGAAGATAGACAACTCTGAAGTTTTAAGTGCTCAAATAGACTCAAAAAAGGAACTGCCGGTTGGTTTTGAACCTGCTTTGGAGAGAAAAATCAAGAAGTTAAAAAAACTGCTCTTTAATAAACTCTATCAACATAAGAACATAGTTACGAAAATGTTTGCCGGAAAACAGGCCATAGGGGGTCTCTACAGCGCTTTGATGCAGGAGGAGAAGATGTTACCGCAGTTTTATTACAAACAGCTTGGAGATAGAGCAAAACACAGAGTGATTGCAGATTTCATCGCTTCCATGAGTGACAGACATGCTCTTTCGCTCTACAATGAGATGTATGGAAAACTCTAAAGTCTCTTTTATATATGAGAGACCTTAGTGACTAGCTCCTGTGTTGAGTGCTCAATGAGTTGAATTTTATCTTTCATAACACTGATGGAGCTGTTTGTTTGCTCCATTGTTTTTATTTGCTTTTTGGTTAAATCTCTTGACGCATAGGCTTCTTCTTTGATGATTTGTGAATTTTTTGTATCTTCCAAGCTTTTTTGATGGGTATCTTGCACCTCATCGCTGGCAAGATGCAGACTCTCCTGCAGCTCTTTTGAGATATCAACGAGTTCAAGGGTAGATGTAGCATTTTCCGATACACTGCTGCTGGCATCAGAGATGCTTTGTATTATGATATTGACACTGGCATTGATCTCGGTGAGCGATTTTTGTGTACTCTCTGTAAGTTTACGCACCTCATCAGCAACGACGGCAAATCCGCGTCCATGTTCCCCTGCGCGTGCAGCTTCTATGGCAGCATTGAGGGCTAAGAGGTTTGTTTTATCAGAGATATCGGAGATGATATTTAACACCCCTTTGATATTTTCTGC
>JALUKO010000363.1:4515-6717 GCA_027056525.1 Helicobacteraceae bacterium
ACGCATAGGCTTCTTCTTTGATGATTTGTGAATTTTTTGTATCTTCCAAGCTTTTTTGATGGGTATCTTGCACCTCATCGCTGGCAAGATGCAGACTCTCCTGCAGCTTCTATGGCAGCATTGAGGGCTAAGAGGTTTGTTTTATCAGAGATATCGGAGATGATATTTAACACCCCTTTGATATTTTCTGCATTTTCCGTCAGTGATTTGAGCGTATCACTCACAGAGAGCTCCCCATCATATGTTCGCATAACATGAGTTTCAAGTTTTGCCATTTTTGCCACAGATTCATCGATTTTTTGCGTGACATCTTCAAGACTTTGAAGTACTTCGGCAGAAAACTCGAGGTTGTTATCTGATTCGTGAGTGATGACGTTGAGTTTGTCAAAAACACCTTCACCGATCTTGTTACCTGCTTTAAAATCAGAAAGTGTTGCGATGATTTTCTTAGCAACATCAACACCATTTTTCTTCTCATCAAAATCATGGATAACGATAACAAGAGCAATAACAACCTGTATGATTTGGGAAAAATATTTTCTGTAAAGAGGACTACATTTAGTAGCAATAGAGTGATGCCTATCCAGTGAACAGCACGCATACGAAAAAAAGTGACTTCATTTTGATACTCTTCAGAGAATATTATAGCATTAAATATTAGATTTAGTTATCGGTAGAAGAGAAAATTAGAGTATTTAAGAAGTGCATTTGTTGGTTGAATGGGCGACTGAAAAAGTTGTGAAGGGTTGTAAAACAGAAGTATATAAGCCCGAAGGCTTATATTACAGGCGTGATTCGTAACGTCTCATCATATAAAGACGTTTAAGCATTTTTTTACGAGCTGAAATTTTGAACTTCTTACGTTTCTCAGTTTCTGTTTCGTGGAAACGGCGAGCACGAGCTTCTGTAACGATTAAGTTACGGTCAGTCTGCTTCTTGAAACGTCTGTAAGCTGCATCAAAATTGTCATCTGAACGTAGTACAATACCAGGCATATCACATCACCCACTTTCTTTTAAAATTTGGAGTGCAAGTATAGCATAAATAACTTCTTTTAAAGAAAAATCATATAAATTTATACAATTCTTTATATTTTAAAATTTTAGAAGCTAATGCACTCTTAGCAAATATGCTCTTTTTTTAAACCACTCCCTGATATAATCTTTTTATGATTACCCAAGATTCCATAGACGCCTTAAAGGCACGACTTGATGTTGTTGATGTAGTAGGTTCCTATGTAGAGCTGAAAAAAGCGGGTGCGAACTTTAAAGCTCCTTGCCCTTTTCATGATGAAAAAACAGCCTCTTTTGTTGTAAGCCCTGCCAAGCAGATATATCATTGCTTTGGGTGTGGTGCCGGAGGTGACAGTGTCAAGTTTGTTATGGAGTATGAAAAGCTCAATTATCCGGAAGCTTTGGAAAAACTTGCATCTTCGTATAATTTTACACTTGCATACACAGATAACAAACATAACAAACCACGCTCACAGGTTATGGATGTAGTAAACGCCTGGTATCAAAATCTTCTTGTTTCAAATGCCACTGCAAATGCTTACCTGAAAGAAAGAGGGATCTATGAGAGTTCTATTGAGAAATTTGGTATCGGGTATGCTCCGGACTCAAATGCGACGATACACTTTATTAAGTCTCAGTCACTTCCCATAGCTGAAGCTGTAAACATGGGTGTTTTAGGTTCTGACGGTCATAGAACGTTTGCCCGTTTTATAGAGCGTATAACCTTTCCCATACACTCTTCAAACGGAACACTCGTCGGTTTTGGAGGCAGAACCATTACGGGGCATCAGGCGAAGTATGTAAACTCTCCGGAGACACCGTTTTTTAACAAGTCCAAACTTTTGTATGCCTATAACCATGCAAGGCAAAGCATATATAAACAAAAAGAGATCATCATAACAGAGGGTTATCTTGATGTGATTATGCTTCATCAGGCAGGTTTTTTAAATGCTGTTGCAACGCTTGGAACAGCACTGACACCTGAACATCTGCCACTTCTAAGAAAGGGTGAGCCTCGCATTGTTATGGCATATGATGGAGACAAGGCAGGGCGTGCAGCAGCACTCAAGGCGGCAAAACTTCTGAGTGCTTCGGGTTTTAACGGGGGAGTTGTTATTTTTGGTGGTGGACTTGATCCTGCAGACATGGTAAAAAACGGGGAAACAGAGACACTTAAAAAGATGTTTAT
>JALUKO010000364.1 GCA_027056525.1 Helicobacteraceae bacterium
TTGAGATACTCTTTAGCTACTGGTAAATCGGAAACACTCTCTTTTTGTTTTTTTAAAAATAGTGCTGCTGATACAGCAACCAAAACTGCTATTAGAATTAATATAACTTTTTTCATCTATTTTTCTCCCTTTTCTAAAAGATATTCTATATAATATTTTGCTTTTTGGTACTCATATTTTGCGTTAATCATTTTGGCATACACCAATGCTCCTTTTGCCTCAGTAGCTAAGAGATCTGTGAGGATTAAAGCATCATTTTCGTATCTTATCTTTTGTGCTTTTTGTATCTCGGCGAGCAGCTCGTATTGACTTTGCAATGAAGTGTAATCAGCTTTTGCAAGCCATACTTTGCTGTTTGCAACTTTTAAATTTTTTGCTAGCTCCAACTTCACATCATCTATATCGATTTTTGACTTTAAGAGCGAAATTTTCTCTTTTTGAACATTGCTGCTTTTGGCTCCAAAATCATAAATATTCCACTTGATATGAAGACCTATTTGCCATATGTTTTCAGAATTAAAATCATCCTTGTTTAAGTATGTAGTTCCTGTCGCAGGATAGGTGTTTGTTGTAGCATTTGGACCCATACTATATCCATAATATACAGAAAAATCAATCTTTGGATAATAGGAAGCTTCTGAAGATTCAAGTTTTTTCTCTGCTATATTTTTTGAAAACTCTGCCAGTTTAAATCTACTTAAATTTTTAATATCGGGCTTGTGTTGTAGAGCTTCATCAAAACTAATATCAATTTTTTCTGCTTTATCAAATCTATCTGAAGCGATCATCTTCGACAGAGATGCTTTTAAAATTTCAATATTTGCTTCAATTTTTTCTTTTGTGGAAAGAGCCTCTGTGTAAGCGTTCTTGGCTTCTAAAGTATCAAGTTTTGACTTACTTCCCAAAGCATATTTTTTTAAAACATACTCATAAAGCTGTTTTTGAGAACTTACATATTTTTCTTGAGCATTTAACTGCTCTTGCAGCGATAATAATGATAAATATAAACTTCTAACATTATATATAAGTTCCTCACGTGAGAGTTTGATTTTAAAGGTAGAGTTTTTATATGCCAAATCAGATATTTTATACGCATTTTGTTTTGCAAAACCATCAAAGAGCACAACATTGTAAGTAACCCCGGCAGATAGCAAATCATTTGTAGTTGGCATCTTATATGCACCCGTCGGTGAGGAGGCAATATCCATAGGTGTTAGTGGTGCCAATGTTCTAGCATTATTATAATGATCATAATCAACTTTTAAATCAAATTTACCATAATCCTGAGCTTTATTAAAATTTTTATTTTCTTTTGCTTCTTCTTTATCCAAAACAACTTTTTTTAGAGAATTATTGTGTAACAATGCCTCTTTTAAAGTCTCTTCAAGACTCATTGCACTCAGTGAAACACCAAGAAGTAAAGTCAAAACTATTTTTTTATTCATTTATATAAAATCCTTATAAATTACTAAGAAAAATTTTATCATCTTGGTATTAGCTCAATGTTAAAAAATTCTATCAATTTACTCTTTTTGCTCAATGATATTCTACATTAAAACTTCACAAGATACATTTGCTATTCATCTTCCTCTTCACCAAAGGTATTTACAAGTCCTTTGATGAGCTCTTCTTTTTCTGTTAGAGTTAATCTAGCTTCTGGATGGGTAGGAAGGTAAATAAGAGGGGGCATATCTCCCTCACGTAATTCCTCAGCAGCTTCATCACCTTTATTTTTCTTTTGATGCAACCAGTTTGAGATATTAAAATGTTCTCGTCCTTCCTCAACATCATATTGTACCAGCCAAGATATAGGAGCTATATTACTATACCACGGCCATTTTGTTTCGTTTGAGTGACAATCAGCGCACGCACGCATAAAAAGTATACGTGTACTTGGAGTATCCCATCTCGGTTCCTGTACTATCTGCGGGTTTGTATGATCTCTTCCATAGG
>JALUKO010000365.1 GCA_027056525.1 Helicobacteraceae bacterium
GATATTGCTATGGACTCACTTGCACAAAGTAAAAACAAAAGTGGAAAAATCAAGGACAATTTTGACAAGCGTGTAGAACTGCAAAGCTTTATAAACAGTATCAAAGATGCCACCGTGCCAGATATAGCTACACCTTACAGGGATAACTATTTTGCCGATAAGCTTCAAAGTGCTATTAAAATACTCGTCAAAAATCCAGATACAAAAGTTATCTCACTTGGCAGTGGAGGACTTGGCGGTTGGGATGATCATAGTGAGGGGAGAGAGTATAGAGACAGGATGCAAGATCTCTTTGGGGCACTCAAAAGTGCCATGGAGCATATCAAAGCAGAGAACAAGGAAGGCAATATAAACATAGTTATTTGGGGAGATTTCGGACGTGGAGTTAACCTTAACAACTCTCTTGGCTGGGATCACGGAAATTTACAAAATGTATATATGCTTGGTGGTAGAAATTATTTTAATCATCTTGGTGTTGTCGGTGAGACAAAACTTGTCAAAACAGGTGAAGTAAACCGTCTTTACCTACAACCTACAGAGAACTCCTATTGGTTTGAACCAGCGAGTGTTGCGGCGACGCTGTATAAGATATATGGTATCACCAATCCCCAATATCTTACCGGTGGCCACGGAAGTATAGAAGCCGGCTTGTTCACTTAAGCTTCAAACCTGCACTTCTTCATCACATATCTCTAGCGAGTGTAAATACATGGCTAAACTCCTCTTGATAGGAAGCACACCTGTCACACACAGGATCTCCTCCGCGATAGGGGTAGGGGCATCTGCACTCTACACACATAACCATCTCATAGTGAACGAGCTCTTCACCTCTGTCATAAGCGATATTTACAAGATCTATTCCCGGAAGTGTTGCTATGGCATCTGTTTTACAGATATGATCACAAATGCCACATGCTATACAGTTGCCTGTATTAAAATTAATCCCCTGCTTATCTTCTGTTGGCAGTAGCGCTTGTGTCGGGCAAAACTGGATACAGTCTCCACAGTTCGTACACGCTTCAAAGCTAATGGTCTTTTGAGCAAACAGATCAAAGTTACTTTCATGAAAAGTGTGAGATAACTTAGAGAGATTTCGCTTTAAAGCTTGTTTTAAATGCAAAAACTTTAAGGGCAAAGCACTTGTATTTGGATCCTTTTGATACTCTGCGGTCATTGTCAATGATGTTGTGGACTCTTCCTGTGCCGATTCTTTTACTTTTGTAAAAGCAGCTTTAAAAAGTGCCCGTCTGCTATTGTCCTCTTTAGGCCTGTGCTCAAGAGTTTCTACAGCGCCATCAACACCACAAAAAGAAAAAAAGTTGTTTGCTTTTGCTATCTCATCACGGATAAATTTCTCAACTTTTTGTTCTGTATTGAGAGCGCACTCCCCACAATGACTCAAATCACATTTTGGCATCTCATCACTATCAAGACCCATAGCGATATAATGGTGTGCATCAAAAACCCCTAAACAGGTTGTTGTTGTTTTACAAGAAAGCAGTCTTTCCTTATTC
Organism: Helicobacteraceae bacterium; assembly: GCA_027056525.1. Classification (GTDB taxonomy): domain Bacteria; phylum Campylobacterota; class Campylobacteria; order Campylobacterales; family Sulfurimonadaceae; genus Sulfurimonas. Next base: position 1,515 of record JALUKO010000365.1, read on the forward strand.
TCCTTAAAAGCCACAGTATAAGCATTTGGATCAAATCCTGCGATGCTAAGTGCTTCTGTCGGACAAGAGCCTATACACGCAGCACACTCTATACATTCATTGGAAAAAAGTGTCAACTTATTTCTTACAATATGAAAAGCTCCCTGGGGACAAATATCAACACAGAGCCGGCACGCATTATGGTAGTAATCATTTCTTATGCAGTTGGTTCCACTATAAGAGAAAAGCTCACTTTTTTGAACAAATGTTATGCTACTCATGCACATCTTCCTCTAATGAAGCACAATACTCATAGTCTGCTACCACAAATTCGGTAATAAAATCGCATATATCTCTGTAAAAAGGGGTAATTGCCATCGATTTCATTCCTATCATATAAGGGACAACCCAGTTAAAAAGGTGCTCTTGCAAAAACCTGAACTGAGGTTTTTGTTCATCTCTAAAAATAAGTGTTTGCATAAAAGCAAGCTCAATAGAGAGATGATCAGGTGCCATCAGTTCTGTTTGATCCATATTAAGCTCAAAGCCGTTTTGATAGTAAAAATTCATTACAGGATTTTGTAGTCCAACAAGCGTTTCATTTTTTGCATCAAGGACAAAAGACTCTACAGCTTGGGTGTTGACCACAAACATTGATGAAAAATCTTCATTTAAAGCATCCAAAATCGTTGCATCATCATGAGTGGCAAACCACTCAACACTCTCACTTCCAAGAAGTTCAAGAAGTTCACTGTTACCCCTAAGGTCACTGATATATCTTTTATCCGGTGTTGATGCCATTGTTCTTGATAGAAATGCATATATATAGAGTCTATACTCTTTGTTCATCTGTAGTCCTATACTGTATAATATTTGGGATTTTTATCATAACTTCACTTATATGTAAGTACATCTGTAAAGTTAATTAAAGAGTGTAACAGAAGTCATAAGAAAAACACCTCTTAAAGCCATAGGGCTTTAAGATTATAAACAACCTTTAAAGAATGACTTCTTAGGCGGTGGTGGCGCTTTAAATTCTTTCGCTAGTATTGTATTTGTAGCAGGGTCATAGTCACCAATAATAGTTACATCATTACGGTTGATACCCTCATCGATCTCATGAGCAGGTATAGCTGAAACATCCAGTTTGTATGTTACTCCATCTTTGTGTGAGTAGAGTACAATTTGAACATCTTTTTGAACACCCGGTTCTGTTTTTTTATAACATCCATCACTGCCACATGCATAATTTTCAAGATAACAATCTGTAAAAGCGCCTTGTGCAGCACAAGAATCTATGGTTAAGAAACCTTGCTTTTCCATATGCACAAGCTCAGGTTGCTCTTCGACCTTACTCTGAACCTTTTTTTCAACTTCAGCTTTAGAGACAGGGGCAACCTCTGAACTTGCAGTACAACCACTCAATCCAAATATGACGCCAAGCACTAAAACAGAAGAGATGAAATGTATCTTTTTCATTATTCAACCTCCGCTTTAAGAGTTTTTAAATATGCCACGACATTGTCAATATCACCTGACTCCATCCATGAAAAGTCCGGCATTGTAGATACTCTCTTGCCATTTTCAAGATTATACCATGCATAATTACTGTGGGCATTTCTGTTATAACCAGGGACAACCACGGCAGAAGGCTTCATTAAAGACTCTTTTATATAATCAACAGTAGCGTAGCCACCGATGTTTGTAAGAGATGGTCCCATCAAATTTGCAGCATCATTTGATGTCAGCTGATGACATGATGTACAGTTCGCCGCTGCGATCTCTTTCCCTTTTGCTGCATCACCTTCAGGCTCTTTTGTAAGCGCTTTGAGTAACTCTTCTCCACTGCTTTTACCATCAAGCTCAACCGCCAGCCAAGGGGTAAGATACTTTAGTCCGTTACGACCCATTTTTGCACCGTCCCAAACAGCAAATGCAACCGGAATAACACCTGCATCAAGGTTGACGTAGTCATCTTTAAGTGCTCGAGAGAGTGTACCTTCCCACCCTTTAGTGGCATAGCCTATACGAGAATATGAATCGTTACTTCCATCTTTGATCTCCGTCATTGAACGGAAACCTTCACTTACAAAACTTCTCTCATAGTCGTTGCTTGCGAGTTTTTTTACACTTTTTTTAAACTTTGCAAGATCTTTGCCAAAAAGATCTGTTTGATTAGGGTTTACTTGATGGGCAACATCTCCCTCACCATTAGGTTCAAAAATGCCCATAGCCTCCTTTTGAAGATGGATAACAACAGGACGACCTTCAGAACCCATACCTATGTATGGAAGCTTTGTCGGGTTAGAATACTCAGAAGCAAATTGCACAGCAAAACCATCTGAATAAACATCTGTCGCATATCCCTTTTGGATATTTTTCGTTCCATCAGGCCACTTGATCATAAATGCAATTTTTGAGCCATTGTACACCGCAGCAACTTCTGCCTCTATAGCTTTGTTGTCTGCATTAAGTTCGTTTGCCTTTTTATCATTAAACTCTATGGTAGTTTGAGGATATAAAGTAATCTTTGAGAACTGTTTATTCTTCCAAACACTGGACTTGTAATTGACCTTATCTAAATTATCATCAACTTCAACTGCCAATATAACCGAGCTTGCAGCTAAAGCTGAAGCCATAATACCGGCTGCTAAAAATGTAGTTGCTAATTTTTTCATTAATGATGTCCTCCTGCACTTGAATGACCACCGAAGAAGTTCATTTTATGAGTTGGTTTTGTATATTTTCCAGCTATATAACGGTTATCTACCGGTGCCAATGGGTGCTGAGAATTTTCACGAGCAACCTCTTGGTAGTAGTTGTTATCTAAGCGGAACATATCTGAGTGTTGATATGCGATTAAAATATCCATAAGTTCACTCTCTCCCGTCTCTTTACGTTTTTTCATCTCTGCTTTGAGTGTTTGTATAGAGGCATGTACTTCCGGGCCAAAAAGTTTTTCAAGCTCCTCGATCGGAAGACGGGTAGAACCCTCTATGATCTTACCATCAGCATCAAATTTTGCCGGTGATTCGGTTGGTGGCACATAGTACACATTTGGTTGTGTACCGTAATCCGTTCTCAAACCTATCGCCACTTTGTACTTATGTACAAGTTTATACACTTGAGAATCTTCATCATCTAAAAAACCGACAAAACGGATACGACCGACACACTGTTGTGCACACGCCGGTGGAAGCCCTTGTTCAATTCTTGGAAAACACAAGATACACTTCTCAGATTTTGAGATCTTTGGATTGAAATAGATCTTTTTATAAGGACATCCCGCTATACAATAGCGATACCCCTGACATCTGTCTAAATCAACCAACACAACACCATCCTGCTCACGCTTAAAGATAGCATCACGAGGACAGGCACTCAAACACCCAGGATTTGTACAGTGATTACAGATACGAGGAAGATAGAAGAAATAGTTGTCTTGTGGAAAGACTCCTGCACCCTCATCTTCATCCCAGTTTGGACCCCATGTAGGTTCTACATTTGGCTCAAATGACGCACCTTCTTTGAGTGCATCATAGTTGTAATCCCAAGGGACACCATAGTCTGCTTCCAAATTTGGGATAATACCGGGTTGAAGATCACCCGCATCATCAAAACCACCACCAAGTTCCATCCAATTTTTAGGATACCCTGTACCCGGATATGTCTCAACATTATTCCAATACATATACTCACGACCATTACGGTTGGTCCATTGGGTTTTACATGCTACAGTACATGTTTGGCACCCGATACATTTGTTCAGGTCCATAACCATTGCTAATTGTCTTTTTGACATCTATGCTCCTTAAACTTTTGCTTTTTCATAATTTACGGCGCCATCATATGCGTACTGATTACCGTCCCAAAGACCACCAAATTTCAGGTGACCCCAACCATCTGCCATCTCAAGCAGATTCAGCGATGTAGGCACAACTTCATTGTGACCTTTATTAAATTTGTACATATATGGTTCCCATCCATGTTCCATTACCAAGCCATCAGCAGGTGATGAAGATGAAAGTTTTGCCATCGCGAAGAATTCTCCGAGATTATTAAAAACACGAATCGTATCTCCATCTTTAATACCTTTGGCTTCTGCAACCTTACGGTTGAGTGCAATTGCAGGAACACCACGTTGCAAACGAAGCAATGTGCGAGATGTTTTGTAGTTAGAGTGAATCGACCATCTGGCGTGTGGAGTCATCAGCACATACGGATACTCTTTGCGTTGTGGACGGATCCCCTCCATACCTGTATTGGTCGCAGCACCCATTTTAATGAACATCGGATGATCTATATAAAAAGTTTGACGCCCGGTGACCGTATCCAATCTTTCAAATTTATAGATATGATTCTCCATTGAACTGTATGGTTTATCTGAATACAGCGGTGATGATTTTGCAGCTTTTTCATTGATAAGCAAGAAACCACCCATTTTATACATTTTTTCTATTGTCCAAGGCTGATACTGATCACACTTCTCTAGGGCTGCCTCAAGCGCCATTTTGTCAGTACCGAGATATACTTCACCCTCACCTTCTGATTCTGCATCGGTGTTAGTGTACTCTTTGTGGAAGATACTCAAGTCATGATAACCGGGTTTCGCATAACGCACATCATCTTTGACTTTTGCCTTTGCAATATTTTCAGGGCGATTAGCGATCTCTTCGAGTTTTTTCGCCAGAAGTGTGAACATACTCCACTCATCCATAGACTCACCGATATTTTTAATATTTGCAACCGGATATGCCAAGTTTGTAAAACGGTGATAACCTGGAGATGTACGAAGGTCATATACTTCATAGTGGCTTTTTGCAGGAAGCAGTACATCTGCATACTGTGCAGCTTCACTCATTCTGTAATCTACATACGCATAAAAGTCCATTCTTCCTAAAAATGCTTTACGGTATTCATTCCCTTTGTTACGTCTGAATGTTGAATCCGCAACAATCAATGCAGTTGTCGGCAACCACCAAGGTTTTACAACATTACCATGATCACTACTCAAGTTGGCACCGCCATTTTTACCGGCATCAAGCATCTCTTGAAGTACTGTCATATACTCTTTTTTACTCATCCCGTTTTGGGCACGCTTGACATCTTCATCTTCAAAATACTCATCGAAAGTTTTCATCCCGTTTCCGTTCATAAACTCACCGACAAAACCGGAACCAAAACGTGGAGCATATTTACC
>JALUKO010000366.1 GCA_027056525.1 Helicobacteraceae bacterium
ATAATTGTTACAAAGAGAGCCAAGGAGTTGTAAGATGTCAAAAAATATTAAATTTTTTAATGAAATAGGTATAGAAGATGTTGCCGAAGTCGGCGGGAAAAATGCTTCACTTGGAGAGATGTACCAAAACTTGACAAGTGAAGGAGTGCGTGTGCCTAACGGTTTTGCGATAACATCAAGTGCTTACATTTATTTGCTAGATGCAAATGATGCCTGGAAAGGCTTGCATCGGCAGCTTGATACTTTAGATGTAAACAATGTCGATGCACTTCAAAGTGCGGGAAAAAACTGCCGTGACATAGTTTACAACTGTGAAATTCCCGATGATCTTAAAAATGACATCTTAACTGCCTATGAAAAACTAAAAGAGGAGTATGGTGATAAACTTTCTGTTGCTGTACGCTCCTCTGCAACGGCTGAAGATTCTCCTGAAGCCTCTTTTGCCGGACAAAATGACACCTACCTAAACATCACAAATGCAGATGCATTACTCGATGCTTACAAGCGTTGTCTCGCTTCAAATTTTACTGACCGTTCCATCCACTACAAATATGACAATGGGTTTGATTACTTAAAAGTGTATCTTTCTGTTGTTGTGATGAAAATGGTTCGTAGTGATGAAGGGGCAAGCGGTGTTATGTTCTCACTCGATACTGAGACAGGATTTAAGGATGTTGTCTTTATAAATGCAGCGCTTGGTCTTGGTGAAAATGTAGTGCAGGGAACTGTAAATCCGGATGCCTTTTATGTGCATAAACCGACATTTAACAAAGGTTTTAAAACCGTTCTCAAACGCTCTTTAGGCTCAAAAGAGAAAAAGATGATATTTACAGACACTATCAACCTTGATAATATCGCCGTGGAATATACAAAGAACATACCGACAACTAAGCAAGAGCAGTCTCACTTCTGTATTACGGATGAGGATGTCATGGTGCTTGCTGAGTATGCCATTAAAGTGGAAAATCACTACTCACAAAAAGCAGGATTTCATAAACCGATGGATATGGAGTGGGCAAAAGATGGTGAAGATGGGCAACTTTACATGGTTCAAGCTCGTCCTGAAACGGTAGAGAGTCAAAAACATGGAAATATCTTAGAAGTGTACCAGATGAAAGAGACAGGTAAAGTTCTTGTAAGCGGTCAGGCAATCGGCACAAAAATAGGGCAAGGAAAAGTACATTACATCAAAGGTGTTGAAGAGTTAGACACTTTTAAAGCGGGTGAGGTTTTAGTGGCTGATACAACCAACCCCGATTGGGAACCTGTTATGAAAATAGCTTCTGCCATCATCACAAACAAAGGCGGACGTACCTGCCATGCGGCAATCCTTTCACGTGAACTAGGGATCCCTGCGGTTGTCGGTTGTGATAATGCCACAGAAGTTTTAGCAGACGCTGATAAAGTGACGGTTAGTTGTGCCGAGGGTGAAGAGGGGCATATTTATGAGGGAATTTTAGATTTTGAGATACAAAAAACAGACCTCTCCAATTTGCCAAAAACAAAAACACAGATCATGATGAATCTTGGTAATCCTGATCTTGCATTTTCACTCAGCTCTCTTCCTGTTGATGGTATCGGACTTGCACGTATGGAGTTCATCATCAATGAGTACATAAAGGCACATCCTATGGCACTTAAGCATCCCCAAAAAGTGGATGATGCAACAAGGGTAAAACTGCAAGAACTCACTCAAGCGTATGACTCCATGGAAGACTTTTTTGTCAAAACACTCTCTGAGGGTGTTGCCACCATCGCATCTGCTGTTTATCCGAAAAAATGTGTTGTACGTATGAGTGACTTTAAGTCAAATGAATATGCAACACTTTTAGGTGGGAGCACTTTTGAACTGCAAGAGGACAACCCTATGATAGGTTTTCGTGGTGCCTCACGTTACGCTCATCCAAACTATGAAGAGGGATTTGCCTTGGAATGTGCGGCAATGAAGCGAGTTCGAGATGAGATGGGCTTTGACAATGTCATACTGATGATCCCGTTTTGCCGTAGAGTGCAAGAGGGTCAAAAAGTTGTTGATACAATGGCAAAATATGGACTCAAACAGGGTGAAAACGGCTTAGAGATCTATGTTATGTGTGAGATTCCAAACAATGTTATCAGCATAGATGAGTTTAGTGAGATATTTGATGGTTTTAGCATCGGTAGTAATGACCTCACGCAGCTTACACTTGGGGTTGATCGTGACTCTGAAGTGGTCGCGTTTGATTATGATGAGCGTGATGAAGGTGTAAAACGCATGATAAAAATGGCAGTAGAGGGGTGTCAGCGTAATAATCGTCATAGCGGAATCTGTGGTCAAGCACCTTCTGATTACCCTGAGATGGCTGAGTACCTTGTGAAACTTGGAGTGGATTCTATGAGTCTTAATCCGGATTCAGTACTAAAAACGATAAAAGATATCGGAAAACTCGAACAGGAGTTAAACAGATAGGGCTGTAATTATGAAAATAGCATTTTTTGAAACAAAACCGGAAGAAAAAGAATTCTTTGAAAAAAATCTACCAAATGAAGAGTTGTTCTTTTTTGATGACACCATAAATAATACGCTGAAAAAAGAGGTGCCTTATGATGCTGTATCTATTTTTGTGCACTCTCGCATAACAGATGCTATTTTAAATAAACTGCCGAAATTACAATATTTGCAAACACGCTCAACGGGGTATGACCATATCAAATGTCAAGCACTTTATGAGCGGGGTCTTGTAGTCTCCAATGTTGCAGGCTATGGAGGAAGTGCCGTTGCAGAGTTTGCTTTTTCACTGCTTTTAAATGCCACACGCAAGACATATAAAGCATTACAGAGAACAAAAGAGGATAATTTTGAATACAGTGATTTAAAAGGGATGGAGCTTTATGGCAAAACTCTTGGTATTTTGGGGCTTGGAACCATAGGCTCTCAAATGGCACGTATTGCCAAAGGTTTTGGCATGAATATAGTGGTTCACTCTAGAACAAGAAAAGGTATTGTTGATGAACTGGGCATCACTTTTTGTGAGTTTGAGAAGGTACTTGCACAAAGCGATGTTCTTATGATCGCACTTCCTTTGACTCCTGCAACAAAGAATCTGCTTAATGAGCAGAGTGTGAAAAATATAAAAGAAGATACGATTATTGTGAATATATCTCGAGGTGAGATCATCGAAGATAGACTCTATAAAAAAATGGACAATATATTTTGTCTCGATGTGATAAGTGATACCAAATATGTACAAGAAACAAATGTGCTTTACACACCGCACATGGCATATTTTACACAAGAAGCTTTACAAAGAATTATGAATATATCACTTCTTAATCTGCAGGCATTTTTAGAAAAAAAAGAGTTGCCTAATTGCTTGGCATTAGCATGTAAGCGCGACTATACTTAAAATTTAAAGGAATAGATAATGTGGAGATGGCATAAAAATCTTAATTTAGAGATGAATATAAATAAAAACTTGGTAGATAACTTTAAAAAGCATGCCAAAATCAGTGGGACGCTCTTTGTTCTTTTTGGAGCGACAGGCATTCTTTTTCCTGAGTTTATGAGTGTTACGACAGTGATGTTAGTGGCATATCTCATGATGTTTGCAGGAATTACATCAGGAATTTTGACATATAAAAGTAACAAAGAAGATTGGGTAGGTTGGCTGAAGAGTTTCACACTCGTACTCTCTTCTTTTATTTTACTATACTACCCAATTCAAGGTGCGGCAGCGTTGGGGCTTGTTTTTGCTATTTACTTCTTTACAGACGCTTTTGCAGGTTTTTCTTTGGCTTTGTCACTGAGACCTGAAAAAATATGGTTGGTGTGGCTTTTTAACGCTATAACTTCTCTGGCATTAGGTGTCTTATTTGTTATTGGTTGGCCGACAAGTTCTTTGTTTCTCATCGGGATCCTTGTAGGGATAAGTTTGTTATTTGACGGTATAGCGCTCCTCTTAGGTGCTGCTTTTATAGAAGATATAGATGATAAAACAACAGGAGATAAAAAATGAAATACAATGTACCGGCCGATGTCCCGGCAGAGAGAGTTTCAGTTTATAAGAAAAATCTAAAAGAGGCAACAAACGGCACAAACCATCTGATGCTTTTTGCGGGTGATCAAAAAGTAGAACATCTTAATAATGACTTTTACGGCAAAGATATCCCACCAGAAGATAACTCCCCCGAGCATATGTTTAAGATCGCTTCCAAAGCAAAGATTGGTGTTTTTGCAACACAGTTTGGGCTAATAAGCAGATATGGACGTGAGTATAAAAATATTCCTTATTTGGTGAAACTTAACTCAAAAACGAACCTTGTACCTTATGAAAAGATAGACCCTTACTCGGAAGCATGGCTGAGTGTAGGTGATATTGTAAACTTTAAAAAAGAGAGCTCTCTTGATATCAAAGGTGTAGGTTATACGCTCTATCTCGGTGGAGAAAATGAACATGCGATGCTCTCTCAAGCGGCAAAAATAGTTCATGAAGCGCACAAAAATGGTATGATATGTGTCCTTTGGATCTATCCAAAAGGTAAATTCGTAAAGGACGAACATGATGCGCACCTCATAGCAGGTGCGGCAGGTGTCGGTGCAGCGCTTGGAGCTGATTTTATAAAACTCAAAGTGCCGTACACAAAAAAAGGCAAGTTCGATGCAAAACTGCTCCAAGAGGTAACCATGGCTGCGGGTAGAAGCGGTGTACTTTGTGAAGGTGGTGCGAAAGTTGATGCAAAAGCATTTTTACAAGAGCTTTATGAGCAAAGAAGCATTGGAGGAAGTCGTGGAAATGGAACAGGACGAAATATTCATCAGCATCCATTGAAAGAGGCAGTCAAAATGGCAAATGCAATCTATGCCGTCACTTGCGAAGGTGCAACGGTAAAAGAGGCACTTAAACTACTCAACTAAGGAGATCGTTATGAAAACAAACACACAAAAACTTCAAGAGATAAAAGAGCTCATTGCAAAGTTAGAAAAGGATACACCCACACAGATCAATGCATTTAACAAGTTTATGCTTGCAACGGAAAAGTCAACTGTTTTGGGTGATAAGTATACAGAACTTATTAATGTTGCTTTAGCTGTTTCTGCACAGTGTGAATGGTGTATAGCCCTGCACGTAAAAGGTGCTTTGGGTGCAGGTGCCACAAAAAAAGAGATACTTGAAGCTGCAATGCAGGCTGTACTTATGCATGGAGGTCCGGCACTTATGTATATGATACCGGTGGAAAAGGCTATAGAAGAGTTCACACAATCCTAGCAGATTTTGCAGAAAATTATAATAAACAAATATTTAGGGATTTCAGATGCAAGAGCAGAGTGTAGATTTAGATACATTAAGTGGTTTAAGCCAAGAAGATGTTAAAGAGCGTATTGAAAAATACGGCTATAACGAGATAAATGAAAAAGAGGAGGGTTGGCTGCATCGTCTTTTTCGTAGATTCTGGGGACCGATCCCGTGGATGATAGAGATTGCAGCCATTCTTTCTGCAGTTGCACACAGATGGGAAGACCTTTCTGTCATTTTATTTATGTTGTTTGTGAACGCTTTTGTTGATTTTTATCAGGAATCAAAAGCATTAAATGCTATTGCTGTTTTGAAGAAAAAACTGGCACGTAAGGCTATTGTACTACGTGAAGGTGAATGGAAAAATATTGATGCAAAAGAGATAGTTCCAGACGATATCATTAAAATAAAAATTGGTGATGTTGTTCCTGCTGATTGTAAATTATTGGGTGGTGGTGACTTTTTGCAGGTTGATCAATCTGCGCTGACGGGCGAATCACTGCCTGTCAATAAACAAGCTAATGAAGACCTGTATGCCAATGCCATTATCAAACAAGGGGAGATGATTGCACGTGTAACGGGCACAGGGCTTAATACCTATTTTGGTAAAACTGTAGGGCTGGTTGCCAAGGCTCAAAAAGAGGAGAGTGGACACTTCCAGAAAATGGTTATTAAGGTAGGTGATTACTTAATCATTATGACTATCTTCTTGATTGCCATTATTATATGGCACGGTGTGCAAAAAGGTGAACCGCTTTTAGACCTCTTAATCTTTGCACTTATTTTGACTATCTCCGCTATCCCGGTTGCAATGCCTGCAGTTTTGACGGTTACTATGGCTTTAGGTGCACGTGTGCTTGCTACAAAAGAGGCTATTGTTACAAAACTCTCTGCCATAGAAGAGGCGGCTGGAATGGATATCTTGTGTTCTGATAAAACAGGAACACTTACACAAAATATTATGAGTTTGGCGGATCCTTATCTTGCCAATGGCTATACACAAGACAAGTTAATGCTCTATGCTGCATATGCCAGTAAAAAAGAAAATCAAGATCCGATCGAAAAACCTATATTTGAGTATCTTGAAGAACATAACCTCACTAAAGAGTTTCTCAAAGTAAAAATGAAAAAGTTTATCCCTTTTGATCCTGTTCATAAAAAAACAGAGGGTGTCTTTGCTGATGATATGCTTTATACAAAAGGTGCACCGCAGGTTATTATAGAACTTTGTAATGCAGATGAATTTGACAAAGAAGAAGCTTATAAGGAAGTAGAATCATTTGCTACAAAAGGTTTTAGAACTTTAGGAGTAGGGTATAGACAAGAGGGTGAAGATAAGTACCATTTTGTAGGTCTTGTTCCACTTTTTGATCCTCCGCGTGAAGATTCTAAGGAGGCTATTGCCGAGGCAAAT
>JALUKO010000367.1 GCA_027056525.1 Helicobacteraceae bacterium
TTTGTATATTCTGTGTAGTGAATGCTTAAAGAGTTACAATAAATAATAAGCTTTTATGAGTATAATCTCACTCTTAATTTTTAGAATCGGAGTGTGTTTGTGCCATTATCGCGTTTAAACCAAGAGCAGTACGCTGCAGCAACATCACAAGCTTCTAAAAACCTTATCATTGCTTCTGCGGGCACAGGAAAAACCTCTACAATTGTGGGGCGAATAGCCCATCTTTTAGGAGATGGGATCAAGCCTCAAGAGATACTTCTGCTTACCTTTACAAATAAGGCCGCTGCAGAGATGGTTGAGCGTGTAGCATCTTTTTTTGGAAAAAATGTTGCTTCTCAAATAGATGCCGGAACTTTTCATGCAGTAAGTTATCGCTGGCTTAAAAAACATGATAAAAAAGTGGTACTTAAGCAACAGCGTGAACTGAAAACCCTTTTTAGAAGTGTGTATGAGAAACGTTCATATATGCATATAGATGCTGAGGTAAGCCCTTATGGCGGGAACTATTTATATGATCTGTACTCTTTTTATCAAAACACGGAACTTCATAACAATTTTGAGAATTGGATAGTGCAAAACTACCCTGAACATGAACTTTTTGCACTGATTTATGCCGATATCGTGGAGGAGTTTGAGAGTTTAAAGAAAGAGTATGGTTTTGTCAATTTTAACGACTTGCTTCTCAATTTCAGGGCTATGTGTAATACCACAGATCTTGGATACAAAGAGGTGCTTGTGGATGAGTACCAAGACACAAACGCTCTTCAGGGAACACTAATAGATGCTATGAATCCGCCATCACTTTTTTGCGTAGGGGATTATGATCAGAGTATCTATGCTTTTAACGGGGCTGACATCTCCATCATCGGTTCATTTTCAAAAAAGTACCCGGATGCCAAGGTGCATACACTGACACAAAACTACCGCTCAACACGCCCTATACTCTCTCTTGCAACCAAGGTGATAGAACACAATGAGAGGATATACCCAAAGCAGTTGGAAGTTACAAGGACGTCTGAGTCTCAAGCACCCAAACTTCTGGCTTATGATGAGCTGTTTGATCAGTATCATGCTATGGCGGCACAGATAAGAGACTCCCAAACTCCCCATGAGGAGATAGCGGTTATTTTTAGGAACAACTCTTCTGCCGATGGTATAGAAGTGGGGCTTCGTGAGCTTGACATACCGTGTAAACGTAAAGGTGGTACAAGTTTTTTTGATGCAAAAGAGGTCAAGGCTATACTTGATCTTTATACCTTGCTCATTAATGAGTCTGACATGATGAGTTTTATTCACCTTTTTGAGTTTGCAAAAGGGGTGGGAAGTGCTATGGCAAAAGAGATGTATATCGCACTGAAGACCTTGGGACACGGAAGTATATTTTATGGTCTGTATGCTCCTGATGTCTCCATACATAACCCTTTTGAGAAGAGAAAAGTCTCTCACCAACTTGGACTTTTTGATGAGTTCTTGGAGCTTGGTGCGGTTGGAAAATTTGCCAAGCTTGGATTTGAGTCGAAATTTATGAAAAATCCTATACTCAAACACCCAAGACTCTCAAAAGACGGTGCTGTGTTTTTACACGATTTTTATTCCCTTTACAGAGATCTCAAAGGGATCAAACAGCCTCGAACCATAGTGAAAAAGATAGCTGCATCATCGATGTATAAGCATATTTCAGAAGTGCTTGCAACAAAAAGAGCACAGCTTAAAGATGGAAGCATAGATGAGAAGCAAAAAGAGGAGTCCCTCTCAAGGATCGCAAGAAAAGCGATACTTCTAGAAGAACTTTCAAAACCCTACTCTGAGCATGAGCGTTTTTTAAATGCGATGATCTTGGGTTCTTCCGATTTGACACAGGGGGAGGGTGTAAACCTTTTAAGTGTGCATGCTTCTAAAGGACTTGAGTATAAAGAGGTGTATGTGGTTGACTTGATGGATGGGCGTTTTCCAAACAGAAAGTTGATGCAAAGAGGGGGCTCTTTAGATGAAGAGCGACGCCTTTTTTATGTGGCAGTTACCCGTGCAAAAGATATACTCTATCTAAGTTATGCAAAGTACGACAAGATCAAAAAACAAAACTTTCTCCCTTCCCAGTTTCTGTACGAAGCGGGACTTGTTCCAAAAGATGAAGCTTACAGAGCTATGGTTCTCAAAGGGGAGGAAAAAGAGGAGTAACTAAGCAGTTACAGCCTCTTGACGTAGTTTTCTTACTTCTGTAAAGTAGGTATGACCCAAATAGATCACATAAAATACAGCAGCAAAAAAGATCGCAAAAGGGATGAGCGAGATAAGATAAAGCACCAAAGTTTTTATACGAAGCATATTGGCATTGAAAAAACGGATCTTTTGATCTTCCTCTTTTGTAGAGATATTTGAGGAGATATCATAGGTCATCATCTTATGAAAAAAGTAGTAAAGTGGAAAATTCAGTGCCACAACATTTACGACGGGTATAAAATAAAGAGGTATGAGTAAAAAGAACAGAAGTATCATCACAAAAGACCACTTTATAAGTAAGAAGATCCCCTCAAATACATTGGAAAATCCGATCATCTCAACATCTTGATAATATTTGTAATGAAGCTCCTTTAAAACATAGGGGGTTAAAAAGCCTATCACAATGACCGCTATAAAGATAGAGGCATAAAGCACAAAAAAACCACCGATGGCATAGACTAAAAAGCTCACTATCCATGATGTGATGGCATAGCCCATAAGAAACTGGATAATAGAGTTGCCTTGCAAGGTAGCACTTAAGGATTCTGTATGGGGTATGCCGTTTTCTATCGTGGTTTGCGTGGAGTGTATCTCCATACTTCCAAGTTGATCAAGCCCAATACCGGCAACACTAAAGAAGATGATGTACATCACCACCATAGTGATGATAAAAGGCATAACCGAATACTTAAGCATACGTGCACTAAAGAAGTCTTTGATACTGAGCAGTAGTAAGTTTTGTTCGTTCATATTATAAGTTCGCCTCTATAAGTCTCAATGCTTTTTGAATATCTTCATCACTCATCGCTCCCGCTTTGTAAAAAAGTAAGTTACCCTCTTTTGAGAAAATAAGGATATCGGAATTATCATCAGCAAGATCCCACTCTTTGACCAAAACACTGTTTTTATCTTTGACATATGTAGTGTCGGGAAATTTTTCCTGTTTCTCTTTGAGAAGTGATTCTATGATGAAGTTTGGTTTCCAGGTTGCAGCAAGATTAACAATAGCAATACTTCCATAATTACTGCGATCATACTTTTTCGCTTTGAGTTTTTGTGAAAAGTGGGAGTTTGTATCTTTTTCATCGGGATCGACATAAAAAAGAACATAAACTTTTCCTTTTATAGTCGAAGAGTTCCAAGTGCTTCCATCAGAAGCAAGTCCACCGTTTTCACCCTCAATAGTGATGGTTTTTGGTTTCTCACCGACAGTGATTCCAAAGAGATTTGCCACTGTTAAAAGTGAGAGTAGCACTATTTTATATGTCATTGTTTGCTCCAAAGTTTTTTGTTGAGTTTTAACTCTTCTATGATTCCCACGGCCAAATGAAGTGTTTGGATATATTCCATCGCTATTTTATACTCTAAAAGTGAACGAAAAACAGACGGCTCAAAGAGATCTTTGTCATAGTATATTGCTAAGTATATACGATTTGCTATAAAAGAAACATATAGTGGGTGTTTTGATTTGTGCTTAAAGTTTAAAATTCTTTGCATAAGGGAGTGCGATAATATGTAGCGTGCTTCTATCTGATCGGTAGAATACACCACAAACTCTTTTTCAAATTCGGGGCTGTCCATCTTCACAAGGGCATCTCTGTGGAGGTTGTTGGACTGAAGCCAGTGTCCAAATATATCACCAAAGGTATTTTGTGCTCTGTCTGGAAGTACTACTGTTTTGCCGTGAAACTTTTTGTTGAATTCAGAAGCGATAAAGAGACCTTTAAAAATGGTATGCCAATACTCTTGGCGCTTTTGCGTACGCTCTTTTTTTTCCACATGAAGATCTGAGAACTCTATGGGGATACCATCTATTTTTCCTTGTATATAATCGTTCCCCCTAAACCTGTCAATTCTGGAAGTAAAGAGATCTGAGTGTTCAAAAACATGACGCGGCACATAAGCTTGAGCGGAGTATGAAAGCTGCTCATCTATGGCGTGAATGAGCGGTTCTATGATCTTTTGTTTAAAATCAAAAGTGTACTCCTTTGTCATATACCTGTACAAAAAGCCACCGATGCTGATATAGCCAAAACCTACAAAAACAAATATCTCAACAGGCATGTTGTAAGAGAGTAAAAAACCTACAATGAGCAGGAGAACAAAAGTAAGCCCAAGAGCCGCTTGTGTGATCTTTTTTTTCAATTCCTTACGTTGCTGCTCAAGGTGTTGTAGATCAGGGTAGAGTACTTTATAGTAAAAATCTGTGAGCTCACTTATGTTTTTCATAGTTCTGTAAACTTCTTAAGCGTTTAAAAGCTCTTTGACGTTGACATTTTCTCTTTGTGTTTGGGGGATCTCAAACACTTCTTTTCGGGTGTATTTCATAGCGTTTGCCATAAAGTTTGTAGGTATCATCTCTATGGTGTTATTGTACTCTGTCACAGCTTGATTGTAGGCTCTTCTTGCCGCTGAGATCTGCTCTTCTATCTCGTTGAGTGTAGCTTGAAGGTGCATAATGTTCTCATTTGCTTTGAGCTCAGGGTAGTTCTCCACCGCTATCATGATAGAGCCAAGCGCAGAGCTCATTTTAGCATCGAGTGCTATGGTCTCATGCTCGCTTATGTTGGGTTTGTTTGCCTGTGTGCGAAGCTGTGTCACCTCTTGCAGAAGCGATTTTTCATGCTCCATATATTTGTTGACACTTGCTACAAGATTTGGTATGAGGTCATAACGTTTTTTGAGCATGGCATCAACACTTCCGAAAATATTTTCAACCTGATTTTTTTTCGAGATAAGAGAATTGTACATTAAAATGAGAAGTAAAACGATAATGATAAATATAACTAACGGTGTGGACATCTTGAAACCCTTTTTTGTAAGTGTATCAAAAAATCTTTAAGAGTTTACAATACTCTTGGCAGCTGTATATCCGCTTGCCCATGCAAAGGCAAAGTTAAATCCCCCGCGACGACCTACAACATCGAGCACTTCACCACAAAAATAAAGATGTTTTTGTTTGAGTGATTGCATACTTTTTGGGTCTATCTCTGTTGTATCAACACCGCCACCACTCACCTCTGCATGTCTAAAACCGTGCGTGTCTGTAACCTCAAATTTCCAGTTTTGCAGTGTGTTTGCTATTTTTTTGGCTGTTTTTGTATGGATATCTTTGAGCTGGGTTTGGGGTGCTATGCTAATACTTTGCAGTAATACCGTTGCTATTTTTATGGGAATTAAGCCCGCAAGTGCATCTAAAAGAGTGAGCTTTGGCAAGGTTTTGGCAAGGTTTTGCAAATGTGATGAGAGTTTTTGAGATGAGAATTTTGGAAGCAGGTTGATGATAATATCAACACACTCATAGTTCATAAGTGCGACACTTGCTCTTTGGGATATATCTAAAACGGCAAAACCTGAGATGCCGTAGTTTGTAAAAAGAATATCTCCCTTACTTGAGAGCTCTTTTTTAGCGTTGAGAAGCAGAGTGATCTCTCCATCTACTTTTGCACCTGAAATTTTGGAATGTATAGAGGAGTTGAGATGCAGTTGTACCAAAGAGGGGTAGGTTGCAACGATGTTGTGCCCAAAAGATTTGGCAAAAATATGTCCGTCATCGTTACCACCGAGATGACTTGCGGCTTGCGATCCTGTAGCGACAACAAGGTGGCTGTAGTTGGTAAAACTTTTCTCATTTGTGTGGAGTGTAAAGAGTTTGTTGTTGTGTTGCACACTGGAAATTTTTGTGGCTGTATGAAACACTACACCCAAACTTTTAGCGTAATCTTGCAGTATGAGAGCCACCGATTTTGCTTCATTGCTTAAAGGGTACACTCTGCCATCCTCTTTTACATCTAGCAGTAATCCTATTTCAGAAGTAAATCTCTCAAACGCTTCAAATGTAAAGTTTTTCAGAACAAACTCTACAAATGAGGGGTTGTCTGAGAAAAAATCATGGACACTACTGTGTGTATTGGTGATATTGCATCGACCGTTTCCTGAGACCAAAATTTTTTTTGCACACTTTTCATTCTGTTCAAACAGATCCACACGAAGCGAATGTTTTGCACAAATAATCGCACACATAAGTCCTGATGCTCCGGCACCAATAATAGCTACTTTTTTCATAAATGCAAGTGTATCAAAAAAGAGGTTTTAGTGAGGTAAAAGAATTATGTTATAATAATTATTATTAATACTAAAGTCAGGTTACATGAGAACAAAAAATATTTATTTTAGTGACAAGAAGAAGTTTAAAACATTTGTAGAAGTGAGTTCTTTTCATTGTGAAAAAAACCTGTTGGTTCAAATATTTAGTTCACATCTGAATAAAAATGTACTAGAGAGTATTCTCAGTGATATTCAAGAGGTTCTTCCTCAGGCATTTATTGTCGGAGCGACGACAGACGGTGAGATCTTGGGAAGTGAAATATCTACCGATAAAGTGGTCGTGAGCCTTAGTGCGTTTGAAGATGCATCTTTTAAGGTTGCTATGCAAGAGAATGACAATGATGATTATCTGT
>JALUKO010000368.1 GCA_027056525.1 Helicobacteraceae bacterium
TTAGTATGAAGCTAGTTACTAAAATACAAATAAGCTTTGCATTTATCATTGCAATGAGCCTGATCCAAGGTCTCATCACATACAGGGGAGTCAGTTCTATCGGTTTTGAGATAGATGAGATCTCTGAGTACCAAGTTCCTATAAATTCACTAATGATGGATCTGGAAAAAGATATTTTAACTGAAGAAGCGGTTGTATATGAGTTGATTTTGGCTTATAACAATGGGGAAAAAACTGCTTTGCATAAGCTCGAAGAGCAAATACTAAAAATCAGGCACGACACCGATGAAAAGTGTGACAGAGCAACACAACTGATCTCAGAAGCTATGAAACACACACAGCTTGAGAGTAAAAAAGCTGAATATAACAAGATCAACCTCGTCGTATCTGGCGTATGTGATAAGCAAAAAGAGTTTGAAGTATTACTCAAAGAGCTTAAACATGATATGCAAAACACAAAGCATGACAAGCTAGAAGCACACAAACACACCATAAAAAAAGTAGTTCATGAGCTCGATCAAGAGATTTCCTCCTCTGCAAAAAACTTAAGCGTGCTTCTTCAATCGTCCACAAAGCTGGCAAAAGAGAATGAACATCACGTTATACAAAGCATACTCATCATCTCCCTCATCGCTTTTGTACTTGTTAACATCATAGGATTTTTGATGTCAAGACAGTTTAAAAGCGCAATAACACAAGTACAAGAGTATATAAACTATATCTCTACAAATAAAGACTTAACCACTACCCTTACTATCAACTCCAAAGATGAAATAGGGATGATCTCAAGAGACCTTAATGGTCTTATAACCTCTTTGAGGGAGCTCATAGACTCAACCAAGAATAGCTCAACAGAAAATGCTTCCATATCTCATGAGCTCTCAACAACGGCACTCAATGTCGGTACCAATGTTGAAAAATCTGTCAGTGTCGTAGATGATGCGACAACAAAAGCACGAGAGATCAAAAATGAGATCTTAAGTGCAGTTATGGATGCGGGAGAATCCAAGCACGATATTATCAAAGCAAATGAGAACCTTGATGAGGCACGAGAAGAGATCATTAAACTTACATCTCAAGTACAACAAAGTGCTGAACTTGAAGTTGAACTTGCAGATAGAATGCAAACACTCTCTCACGATGCCAATGAGGTCAAAAATGTTTTGGAAGTGATCTCAGATATTGCCGATCAAACAAACCTTCTTGCACTTAACGCTGCTATAGAAGCGGCTCGCGCAGGAGAGCATGGACGCGGGTTTGCTGTTGTTGCAGATGAAGTAAGAAAACTTGCAGAACGTACACAAAAGTCCCTTACAGAGATCGGTGCGACCATCAATATCATCGTCCAGTCTATTACTGATGTCAGTGGACAAATGGGTACGAACTCCAAAGAGATACAAAAACTCTCAGACCAGGCAAGTGAAGTGGAATCAAAAATAAATACAAGTGTCACGATTGTCAATGCTGCTGTAAGTGCAAGTGACAAAACGGTAAGCGATTTTGAAAAAACTTCCAAAGATGTAGAGGAGATAGTGGAAGATGTAGCCAAGATTAATGAGATCTCTTCCAATAATGCCAGAAATGTAGAAGAGATTGCAGCCGCAGCCGATCACTTGAACTCTATGACGGATGATCTCCATGCCCAACTTGAAACATTTCGTACCTAAGAAAATTGTACTTATCGGTGCCTCCACAGGGGGACCGGCTCATATACAAAAAATAATCACTGCACTGCCAAAACTGCATAACACTTCTGTTATAATAGCCCAACATATGGCAAAGGGTTTTATCCCAAGTTTTGCAAAACGGCTCAAACTACACAGCATAAACCCTATCAGTGTGGCAGAAAGTATGATGACCTTACAAGATGCTCATATCTATTTTTGTTGTGGGTTTACAAAAATACACAATGAACACAGCAAACTTGTGTTCTCTC